>CABURG010000189.1 GCA_902493835.1 uncultured Collinsella sp.
GGATGCGCTGGTCGGTGCCCTGCTTGTCCAGGCCATAGGCCAGAGCAGCAGCGGTCGGCTCGTTGACGATACGCTTGACGTTGAGGCCGGCGATCTTACCGGCGTCCTTGGTGGCCTGACGCTGGGCGTCGTTAAAGTAGGCCGGGACGGTGATGACGGCGTCGGTGACGGTCTCGCCCAGATACTTCTCGGCGTCGGCCTTCATCTTTGCGAGCGTCATAGCGCTCACCTGCTCAGCGGTGTAATCCTTGCCCTCGATGTCGACGACGGCACGGCCACCCTGGCCCTCCTTGACCTCGTACGGCACGGTCTTGATCTCGGAGGTGCACTCGGAGTACTTGCGGCCCATGAAGCGCTTGATGGAGAACACGGTGTTCTTGGGGTTGGTGACAGCCTGGTTCTTAGCGGCCTTACCCACGACGCGGTCGCCGTCGGCACGGAAGCCCACGACAGACGGGGTGGTGCGGTCGCCCTCGGCGTTCACGATAATGGTCGGAGAACCGCCCTCGAGAACGGCCATTGCGGAGTTAGTAGTACCAAGGTCGATACCAAGAATCTTGCCCATTAGAAATTCCCTCTCTCTTGTGCGTTTGCACCAACTCGGCGGTCTGCCGAGCGGTGTTTCGGCTTGTCTTTCAGGATGTAGTGTATCCCCTTATGGGCCGGAATATACAAAATCTAAGTCAATTCATATAAGATTTCTTATTGCCGAGAGTTTAGGTTCTTAAATGCGCAGGTAGATGCGCTGTTTGAGTTCTAGGCAAATCTATCGAGATCTATGTAGAGATGGCTGAGGCTTGGGTCCGAGGGTGCCTGGGGCTGCCTTGCGGAAAGCTCGTCCCGTTTTGAGCGTGGATTCCGGGCCGCGGTTTCCGTCTGAAGGCTCAACCGGAAACCGTATCCCGTTTTGAGAGCTGATACCGGGTCGCAGTTTCCGCTAGCGGGCCCAACCGGAAACTGCGACCCGTTTTTCGGCCAAATAACGGGATGCCCTTTCCGCAGGCGCGCTCAATAGCTCAGTATTTCAAGTCACCTTTAGCTAACATTTGCGCAGCTCAACGGCCCCACCTGCGCGTTTTTTAGTAAACCTTGGCATACTCGGCGAACGGTATGAAGATGCCGGCCAGAGGGTATTGCAAACGGTCGCTCCCGTGGTATGTTTTTGCCCGAATCAAACCGGCGCGCATCGCCTGTAGCGTCGGTCAACAGAGAGGAAACTACCATGGCTCATCCCGTAATTGATGCCGACGAGTGCATCGCTTGTGGCGTTTGCGTCGACTCCTGCCCCGCTGGCGTTCTGGAGCTCCAGGACGTCGCTACCGTCGCTGACGAGGACTCCTGCGTCGCCTGTGGCGCTTGCCAGGACGCTTGCCCCGCTGGCGCGATCACCGAGATCGTCGAGGAGTAACAACTCCCCCACTGCACACTCAAAAGTACACCGTGCACAAAAAGGAGGCCTCCGCATCGCCGCGGAGGCCTCCTTTTGCATTCGTCGTTACTAGGACAGGCCGTCTTCGTAGGGCATTAGGTCCGCCAAGTAGCCTTTCTCCTTGAGCATCGCCTCGATCTCGTCGAGGGTTTGCTCGTCCTCCGCCGCGATGCGATGGAAGTGATAGCCGCTCGTCACCGTTAGTAGCGGAAAGCTCTTGCCGCTCTCGATATCGTGCAGGTAGCGCTCAACATCGCGACGATTGCGGATGTCCAGGTCGGCCGTGATCTTACCGTACACGCGGTGATTGACGATCACGTTGAGCACGGCGCCTCCGGCGTCGACGATACTCGTAAGCTCATCACCTGCCTGCTCCACGCCGTGGCGAACCTTGACCAAGCGCGTGGGCACAGCGGGGCTGCTGGGGGCCTCCTGCAGCACGTAGCCGCGGTTGGTCGCCACGATATCGTGCCCATCGGCGCGCAGCAGGGCAATGTCTTGCACGACAATCTGGCGGCTCACACCCACCTCACGAGCAAGTGCGCTGCCGGAGACGGGGCCCTTGGCTCGCTCGAGCACGCCCATGATGGCACGGCGACGCCCGCGGGCGTCCATTATTTACCGTCCAGCAGACGCAGGTGCTTAAGCGAGAGGTCGAGAATCGGCGCAGAGTGCGTCAACGCCCCCGAGCTAATGTAGTCGACGCCCAGATCAGCCAGGGAGCGAATATTGTCGGCGTCCACGTTGCCCGAACACTCGGTCTTGGCGCGACCGGCGATAAGCTCGATGGCGGCGGCCATGTCGTCATGGGTCATGTTGTCGAGCATGATAATGTCGGCACCGGCCTCCACGGCTTCGCGTACCATGTCCAGGTTCTCGCACTCGATCTCGACCGTCGTGGTAAACGACGCATGGGCGCGCGCCATCTCGATCGCGCGCGTCACGCCACCGGCGGCATCGATGTGGTTGTCCTTGAGCATGACGGCCGTCGACAGGTTGTAGCGGTGGTTGCTGCCGCCGCCGATCTCAACCGCCGCCTTTTCAAACACACGCATGCCCGGCGTGGTCTTGCGCGTGTCGACGAGCACGGTCTTGGTGCCCTCGAGCGCCGCGGCCATGCTGTGCGTGTAGGTAGCGATGCCGCTCATGCGCTGCAGGTAGTTGAGTGCCACGCGCTCGCCCGAAAGCAGCACGCGTGCATCGCCGCGCACCTGGCCCACGTGGTCGCCGGCGTGCACCTCGTCACCATCGGCAACATCAAACAGCACCGAACTCTGCGAATCCAGCAACTCAAAGGTGCGGGCAAACACATCCAAGCCGGCGATGATGCCGTCGGCCTTGGCGATAAGCTCAACGGTAGCGGGACGCGCCGTGGGGCACACGCTCGCCGTGCTCACGTCCTCAAACGTGATGTCCTCGCGCAGAGCCTGCAGAATCAGATCATCGACGACGAGCTTCATGGTAATGGGATTCATGGTCTACTCCTCTGCGGCCTGCGTGCCGGCGGCACGGGCCAGATCATCGATTGCCAGGGTGTCGGCGCTCAGGGCGCGATGACGGCCATCGAGCGCGGGATCACCCGCC
>CABURG010000190.1 GCA_902493835.1 uncultured Collinsella sp.
CGCTCTCGGACTTGCGATAGGTGGTCACCTTGCCACCGTTGTTGACGGCAGCCGGACCACCCTGGACAGCCGTGCGGGCCTGCACCTGCGCCTGCTTGCGCAGCACCGAGTCGCCGTTGTCACCATCGACCTCGGCAGGACCGGAGAAGTGCGCGCCCTCGAGCGCGGGCTTCTCCTTGTGCTCCACGGCACGCGGGGCAGCCTTGATCTCGATGCGCAGAACCGTGCGCAGGTAATCCTCATACATGGTATCGACGAGTATCTGGAACGCGCCGTAGGCCTCGGTCTTGTACTCAACCAGCGGGTCGCGCTGGCCAAAGCCGCGCAGGCCGATGCCGGTCTTGAGGTAGTCCATCTCCTGCAGGTAGTTCATCCAGCGGGTATCGATGACGCGCAGCATGACCTGGGTATTGAGCTCGCGCATCAGGTCCTCGCCCAAGCGCTCGGCCTTCATGTTGTAGCACTTCTCTACGTAAGCCAGGACATCGGCAGCAAGGGCTTCAAAGTCCTCGTCGGGGAACTGAGGGGTATCGATATGCCCGGTCAGCTCGACGACCCACTTACGCAGACCCTCAAGATCGCGCTCGCCCTCGTGGCTGTCCTTGGTGCAGAACTCCTGCACGCAGCGGTACACGGTATCGTGCATGACCTCGGTGATGTGGTCGGTCAGGTCCTTGCCGTCCAGAATCTTGTTGCGCTCGGCGTAGATGACCTGGCGCTGCTTGTTCATAACGTCGTCGTACTCAAGAACGCTCTTACGCATGGAGAAGTTGATGCTCTCGACCTTGTGCTGGGCGCTCTCGACGGCCTTGGAGATGATCTTGTGCTGGATGGGCATGTCGTCGCCCATGTCGGCCGTGACCATCATCTTGGAGACGCGGTCCATCTTGTCGCCGCCGAACAGGCGCATGAGGTCGTCCTCGAGCGACAGGTAGAACTGGGTCTCGCCCGGATCGCCCTGACGGCCGGAGCGGCCGCGCAGCTGGTTGTCGATACGGCGGGACTCGTGGCGCTCGGTGCCGATGACGGTCAGGCCGCCGGCGGCAAGCACGCGCTCGCGCTCGGCCTTGCAAGTCTCCTTGGCCTCGGCGTTAAACTGCTCGAGCTGCTCGGGCGTGACGTCCTCCATGGTCAAGCCCTCGTACTCCAGGCGCTCGCGCACCAGCTCGTCGGGGTTGCCGCCCAGCAGGATGTCGGTACCACGACCGGCCATGTTAGTGGCGATGGTCACGGCGCCGTAGCGTCCGGCCTGGGCAACGATGTGGGCCTCCCGCTCGTGATGCTTAGCGTTGAGGACCTCGTGCGCGATGCCGCGCTTGGTAAGGGCGGCGGACAGCTTCTCGGAGCTCTCGATGGAGACGGTGCCCACCAGGACCGGCTGGCCCTTGGCGTGACGCTGCTCGACATCGTCGGCGACGGCATTGTACTTGGCCTGGATGGTGCGGTACACCAGGTCCTCGTGGTCCACGCGCTGCACAGGCTTGTTGGAGGGGATGACCTCGACGGGCAGCTTGTAGATCTCGCGGAACTCGGCATCCTCGGTAAGTGCCGTACCGGTCATGCCGGAGAGCTTGTCATACAGACGGAAGTAGTTCTGCAGGGTGATGGTGGCCAGCGTCTGATTCTCCTCGCGCACGAGCACGCCCTCTTTGGCCTCGATGGCCTGGTGCAGGCCCTCGGAGTAACGGCGGCCTTCCATAATGCGGCCGGTGAACTCGTCGACGATCTTGACCTCGCCGTTGGTGACCACGTACTGCTTGTCGCGGTGGAACATGTACTGGGCCTTCAGCGCCTGCTGCAGGTGGTTGACAAGCTGGCCGGAGAGATCGGCATAGATGTCATCGATACCCAGGCGGCGCTCGATCTTCTTAAGGCCGCGCTCGGTGGCGGCAATGGTGTGCTTGGCCTCGTCCATGACATAGTCGCCCGTGGGCTCGACGTCCTCGGTGGCGGTGAGCATGTCGTGCGACACGTCCTCGCCGCGCTCAAGGCCACGCACGGCACGCGCGAAGTCCTTGTAGGTACTGGCGGACTTGGTGCCAGCGCCCGAGATGATCAGCGGGGTGCGGGCCTCATCGATCAGGATGGAGTCAACCTCGTCGACGATGGCGTAGTTGTGACCGCGCTGCACGCGCTGCTCGGGACGGGTAACCATGTTGTCGCGCAGGTAATCAAAGCCGAACTCGGAGTTGGTGCCGTAGGTGACGTCGGCCTGGTAGGCCGGGCGCTTGAGCTCGAGCGGCATGTTGTTCTGGAGCAGACCGACGGTCATGCCCAGGTACTTATAGATGCGGCCCATCCACTCGGAGTCGCGCTTGGCAAGGTAATCGTTGACAGTAACGACGTGCACGCCCTTGCCGGCAATAGCGTTGAGATAGCCGGCCAACGTGGAGACGAGGGTCTTACCTTCGCCGGTCTTCATCTCGGCGATGTGGCCCTCGTGCAGTGCCATGGCGCCAATGAGCTGCACGTCAAAGTGGCGCATACCCATGGTGCGCTTGGAAGCCTCACGCACGGTGGCAAAGGCCTCGGGAAGCATGTCGTCGAGCGACTCGCCGTTGGCGTAACGCTCGCGGAACTTATCGGTCTGGCCGCGGAGCTCCTCCTCGGTCATCTTCTCAAACTGGGGCTCAAGACCGTTGATCTGGTCGACGATCTTGTAGTAGCGCTTAAGGTCCTTATCGGATCCAAAGGACAGCAGCTTTGACATGAATCCCATGTGGTTTTCCTTTTTGGCCATCGCCCACGCCGTGCAGCTGCGGGCGAGTTAAACACAGATGATTGTACTTTAGCCAAACAAGGCGCGGCCTATACGGTCGACCTCGACCGCCACGTAATAACTACGACCAACCTGCCACAATGGGACAGGTTAATTTTGGCAAATTTTATCTGGGCAAACGCTGCCTCTCTGCCATGTGGTGCAATGGGGACAGGTTCGTTTGCACCAATAAAATCAGAACCACCCTTAAAAAGGGTGGTTTGCTCTTAGGGTATAACCCACGGGCCCCG
>CABURG010000191.1 GCA_902493835.1 uncultured Collinsella sp.
CGAGCAGGCCGATAACCACCACACGGTCGCGCACGGCCTCGACAGCCGCCGCGATCTGAGATGCACTGTGACCCTCGTCCACCAAGCGCAGCGCATACTCGACCAGGACGCGCTCGCCCAGGGTGACGTTGTTGCTGTCTACCACGAACACGTCGCCACCTGGCGCCTCGGCAAGTGCGGTACGGGCACTCTGATTGGTGCCTGATAGCTTAGCGCCCACGGTAATAATCACGGCCTCATCGCCGGCTTCACGAACCTCGGCGATGGCCTGCGAAAACGCGTACGGGTTGACCTGGCCGGTCTTGGGCAGCTCATCGCGCTCCACGAGCATCTCGTAAAAGCGCTGGTGATCGATGTCGATGCCATCCATGTACACATCGGTGCCAAAGGTGACGGACAGCGGCAAAACACGCAGAGCGGGGTGCTCGGCCGGCGACATATCGCTTGCGGAATCGGTAATAATGCGGACGGACATAGCGAATCCTTTCTTGCGCAGGTCCCGCGCAGGGAATTTTGACAGCAAGGCCCCGGCACGGTATACGCGCTCAAACAGGACTATGCAGTTGTTAATTGGAAGCAAATGCCTTGGCGGCCCTACAGCTCGCGCAGGGTGTTGAGAATCGTGCGCAGCGACGCATACATCTGCTCGCGCTGCTCCACACCCATAGCCTTACCGGTGGTATCGAGCACTTCGTGAATGATGCGGTCGGCCTCGCTCATGCTCTCGCCGCCCAGAGCGGTCAGGCGCACCGGAGCACGATACTTAACGGCGGCATCGCCCGAATCGTCGACCTCGACGTAGCCGCCCTCCTCCAGATGCGCGAGCGTACGCGAGACGGCGGCGCGGGTCACGCCTGCCATGCGAGCCAAGTCAGCGCCAGTCAGGCCGTCCTTGCTGCGCTCAAGATAGTACAGGCACATAACGTCGGAGCCCTTGAGGCCCAGCCTTGCGCCCTCGGATGTCTTAATGCGCTGGATCTCCTTGTAGAGCCCGCTGATCAGTCCGACAAAGTCCTCGAAACGTGTCTCGTCGTTCTGCTGCATGGGAGACGACCGCCTTTCGCTTGCATAATGCTTACGGGTAAACATCTTAGTCGCATAAGCCGACACCCGTACCCAAATACCCCATTTGTTAACCCATCAACATAAAAACCACCACAAAGGGGACAGGCACCTTTGTGGTGGTTTTGACCGGCGAGCATGATCCGCAGGCGCCGCTACAGCTCCACGCAGGGATTGTCACGAGTCACAAGCGTCTTAACGACAACCGTCGCTCCCAGATAGCGCTCGAGCAACTCGGCGAGACGATCAACAGCAGCCTGGCATTCCCCCATCCGCTCGGGCTCCACGCACTCAATCGCCAGGAACGCATCGGCCGAATCATCGGACAGAGCCGTTCGAACGCCGTCGCGCCAGTTCCAGCAGCGGCACACGGCGCCCGCATCATCGATGTAGGCGAGCTCGCCGGGCAGCGTCGGATCGTCCGTCTCCTCGCCAAGCGGCAAGAACGCATCGCCACCGTCGGTCAACTTCAGGCGAAGGTCTCCCTCGATCGCATGCAGATCCTCGCCTCCCACGGGCAGCGCGTAGGTCAGCGACACCGTGTTGTAAATATCCACCGCGGGCGTAATGTGGCCCACCGGCTTACCCTTAAGCACGCGCTTGAGCAAGTTCTCAATCGAGCAGCGGGCGCCCTTTTTAGTCTTGAACAGCCGGTATGCGTCACGCCATGCCTTGACCGGCGCGTTTTCGCTGATGGTATCGCTTGTCAGGTGGCGCTCCGCATCGATGTTGGCGCGGTCAAGCAGCGCAGCGATCGCATCCACGTCCTCCTGGGGAATCTGCGCCGCGGGCTTCATGCCCTTTACGACCACGACGCCGATCGCCGCCTGTGGAAACAGCTCCCAAAATGAATCCTCGGCAATAAAGCTCTTCATATGCTCTCCCTTCATAGCGTGCGCCCGAGCGGGGGCGCCTAAACAAAAAGCGCCCTCACAGCGGCCACCTTCAAAGTCCTACGGTGCCGCCACAAGAGCGCTTACGCTGCCCCCATCCGGAGAAGGGGGCGATATGTCAGGCGTATTGTAACCTGAGTCATCCGCCCAAGCAAAACCACCACAAAGGTACCTGTCCCCATTGTGGTGGTTTTGGGTCTGAGGCGACGCTAGTGGCGGAGTCCCAGCAGGCCACGGCCGCGATGACGGGCCTCGCTGGACACCTGAGCATGCGGGCCGGCAGCCTTGACAGACTCGGGCAGGTGCGAGTACTTCTTCTCGAAGTTCTCCTCGAACATCACCGCCAGGTTGTGCGCGGCCTCGTCGTAGCGCGCGGTGCTCTGCCAGTACTGGCGCGGCACCAGGATGCCATCGGGCACACCGTGGCACGTAGTGGGAATGTCAACGTTAAAAATATCGTCGTGCACAAACTCGCTGTCCTCGATGGTACCGTCGAGGGCGCGGGCCACCAGGGCGCGCGTGTAGGCAAGCTCGATGCGATGGCCCACGCCATAACCGCCGCCAATCCAGCCGGTGTTGACCAGATAGACGCGCGTGCGACCGTCGGCGATACGCTCACCGAGCATCTTGGCATAGACCATGGGGTCGAGCGGCATAAACGGCTCTCCGAACAGCGAGGAGAACGTGGGCGTGGGCTCGGTGACGCCGACCTCGGTGCCGGGGATCTTGGCCGTAAAGCCCGTCACAAAGTGATACATGGCGGCGTCGGCCGTCAGGCGCGAGATGGGCGGCAGCACGCCAAAGGCATCACAGGTCAAAAACAGCACAACGCTCGGGGTGGTGCCCATGCCCTTGGTCCACGCGTTGGGAATGTGCTCGACGGGATAGGCCACGCGCGTATTGTGCGTGATCGAGATGTCATCATAGTTAGGCTTGCGATTCTCATCGAGCACCACGTTTTCGCAGATGGCGCCAAAGCGAACAGCGTTGAAGATCTCGGGCTCGTGGAACGCATCCAAGCCCTCGCACTTGGCGTAGCAGCCGCCCTCGA
>CABURG010000192.1 GCA_902493835.1 uncultured Collinsella sp.
CTCGAACTTCATATCGAGCGTGCGGTACGGCAACGCACCCAAGTCGAGGTTGAACAGCTCGTCGAGTGGACCGGTGTAGACGATCTCGCCACCATAGACCTTGCCGTCGATCTTGACGGTAGTCTCGTCGATTTCAAAGAGGTCACGGGCGTCCACGTCGCAGAACACGTCGATCAGGTCGTGGTCGAGCATGTGCTCAAAGAGCGCCGTGTAGCCCTCCTGCGGCATGCCCTGGAAGGGAGCTTGCGGGAAGTAGCGGTCATCATCGCCCACAAAGACGGGAACGCGGCCGGTGATCGAGGGGTCGATCTGATCGGGCGTCTGGCCCCACTGCTTCATGGTGTAATGTAAAAAGACGTTCTCGTAGACGTAATCGGCGACCTCGGCAAGATCCGGGTCGTTCTTCTTACGCAGCTCCATAATGGGCACCTTGACATCCTTGCCAAAGGTCTCCACGAGCTTCTGATACAGCTCCTCGCCGCGCTCGTCACCAAAGGCGAGCTTGAGACTCGCATGGTTGAAGGGCACGGGCATAAGGGTACCGTTGATGTTGGCGAGCACCTTGTGCTGATAATCCGTCCACTTGGTAAAGCGCGACAGGAAATTGTGCACGCGCTCGTTAAAGGTGTGATAGATATGCGGACCGTACTCGTGAATCAGGATTCCGGCCTCGTCAGTGCAGTCATAGGCATTGCCCGCAATGTGGCTACGGCGCTCCAAAACGGCAACACGATAGCCGATGGTCTCGGCAAGACGGCGGGCGCAAACGGCACCGGCATATCCAGCACCGACGACAATCATGTCGTACGCGCCGGCGTTAAAGCCTTCAGGCAGGCCTGAGGTAATCTGCATCGATACTCCTTGTCAAAAGCCACGGGCTCGTTAGCTGGGCTTTTCTCGAACATTCTTCGAGACATATTTATCAGAGCGATTATAGCGCTAATGCGTCCTATAATGAGCTTGCCACACAAGGAAAGCTCAAGCACCGCGGCGTACATAATTGAAAGGTAAACCCGCTAGCAGCGGGTTTATTCGTGAACAGCCGGGTGCCTGGAGCTTAGCGAAACGCTTGTAAGGAGTAACATGAGCGATTTCCTAAACCGTATGAAGTCTGCCGCCAAGGCCGACCTTAAGACGATCGTCCTGCCCGAGGGCGAGGATCCGCGCACTATCGTCGCGGCCACCAAAATCATCGAGGAGGGCCTGGCAAAGATCGTCATCCTGGGCAACCCCGACGAGATCAACGTTCCCGGCGCTACCGTCATCGACCCGCGCAATGCCGAGAAGCACGAGGAGTATGCGCAGAAGTTTGCTGAGCTCCGCGCCAAGAAGGGCGTTACCATCGAGCAGGCTCGCGCCCAGGTGATGGACGCCACCTACTTTGGCACCATGATGGTCAAGATGGGCGACGCCGACGGCCTGGTCTCCGGCGCCTGCCACTCCACCGCCGACACCCTGCGCCCTGCACTTCAGATCCTCAAGACCGCCCCGGGCACCAAGCTGGTCTCGGCCTTCTTCGTGATGTGCACCGACACCCCGCAGTTCGGCACCGACGGCACGCTGATCTTCGCCGACTGCGGCCTCAACATCAACCCGTCCTCCGACGAGCTCTCCGAGATCGCCATCGCCTCCGCTCACTCCTGGTCCACCTTCATGGGCAACGTTGAGCCGCACGTGGCCATGCTCTCCTACTCCACCATGGGCTCCGCCGGCGGCGAGGTCGCCAAGAAGGTCCAAGAGGCCGTAAAGTTCTGCAAGGAGAAGGCTCCCGAGCTCGCCATCGACGGCGACCTGCAGCTCGATGCCGCTATCGTCCCCACTGTCGCCCAGCTCAAGGCTCCCGGCTCCTCCGTCGCCGGTAAGGCTAACGTGCTGGTGTTCCCCGACCTCGAGGCCGGCAACATCGGCTACAAGCTGGTCCAGCGCTTCGCCGGTGCTGACGCCTACGGCCCCATCCTGCAGGGCATCGCCAAGCCGGTTAACGACCTTTCGCGCGGCTGCTCTGCCGACGACATCGTGGGTGTCGTGGCCATCACCGCCGTCCAGGCTCAGATGGCTGAGTAGCCAGACATATCCCCGCCGAAGGCAGCACAGGTTAACCCCTGAAAACGTCCTCGACCAATGAAACGCCCCCGTTCTGCTCCTTCGGAGCTATGAACGGGGGCGTTTCTGGTCTGCGGAGTGTTTTCAGGGGTTAGCCCGTACGGCCTTCTACCGCTATGTAGCAATCAGGGTATCTGGGGTGCACGACGGCTTGGCTACGAGCTGGAGCTAAGGATCTGAATGGATGGGTGCCGCTGTTGGAAGTGCAAGCGTTTCCGGGATTGATTTCCTTGGATCCCAAAAGTGAATGCAACCTGACGTTTGTTTAACCGGAAAGCGTGTCCCGGTTTAGAGGCGGATTGTGGGATGTAACTTCCGCTTGAGGGGTGTTTGGGAAACTATGGGACGGAATTTTGCTTTATTGTGGGTCGCACTTTCCGCAACCAAGCCCAAACGGAAAACGTGTCCCAAAATTTGTGCTCGAAATGGGATGGGGTTTCCGCCGTCCGCCTGCTAGCAAAAAGGCCTCCGGAGCTGTTGCTCTGGAGGCCTTTTGTTTACTTGCAAATGCGCGAGTTAGTCGTTCTTGGTCAGACGCTCGACGTCGTGGGCGATCATGTATTCCTCGTCGGTGGGGATGACCATGACCGTGACGGCGGAACCGGCGGCGCTGATGACCTGCGGGCCGTTGCCCACGGCCTCGCGGTTCTTGTTGTTGTCGATGCGCACGCCCAGCCACTCAAAGCAGTCGCAGAAGGCCTTGCGGATCGACCAGTCGTTCTCGCCGATGCCGGCGGTAAAGGTGATGGTATCCACGCCCGCCATAGAAGCAATCATGGAGCCGGCCTGCTGCATAGCCTTGTAGGCGAACATATCGAAGGCGAGCAGGCAGCGCTCGTCGCCCTCGGAGGCGCGCGTGCGGATGTCGCGGGCGTCGTTGGAGATACCCGAAATGGCAAG
>CABURG010000193.1 GCA_902493835.1 uncultured Collinsella sp.
GCCGCCGCCGAGGCAGCAGGGGAGAGCACACCGGCCACGGCCAAGTCCGCCAAGGTCACCGCGGCCCAACCCGATGCGCCCGCCGTCGTTTCCAAGCCTGCAGAGGGCAAAAAGACCAAGGAGCAGAAGCGCGCCGAGGCCCAGGCCCGCGCCGCGCTCAACAAAAAGCTCAAGGGCGTGCGCAACCAGCTCAAGAAGATCGAGGCGGAGCTCGACAAAAAGCGCGCCCGCTATGACGAGCTTATGGAATTGATGGCAAGCGAAGAGCTTTATGCCGATCAGGACAAGTTCAACGCCGCGCTGGGGGAATATAACGGCCTTAAGCAAGAGCTGCCCAAGCTCGAGGATGAATGGCTCGAGCTTTCCACCCAGATCGAAGAGGAGACCGCGCGTGAACTCTCGTAAGGCTGCTGCCGTGGCGATGAGCATCACCGCCATCGCGTGCCGCATCTGCGGCATCTTTATGAGCGCGATGACCGTACTGCTGTGCTTTAGCGGCCTGACCGCCAAGCTGCAGATCGTCGGCTTTGTCGTCGAGCTTTCTCGCGCACTGCCGAGTTCCATCGCCGGCTACGGCGTCATCACCTCGCCCTTTGGCGGTGTGTTCCGCTTGGATTACTCCGTCGTGGCCGTCATCCTGTTTGTGGCCGACTACCTGCTCACGCGCGCCTCGCGCCGCGTCCGCTAGGGGAGCACCATGTCCAGCAGCTACCTCATGAACCTGCTCGCCAGCGCCGTCGCCGTCATCGTTGGCATCGTCATTCACGAGAGCGCGCACGCCGCCGCGGCCTGGGCGCTCGGCGATAAGACGGCGCGTTCGCGCGGCCGCGTGTCGCTCAACCCGCTCAACCACATCGATCCGTTTGGCACCATCATCCTGCCGCTGCTTATGCTTGCCGCCGGCGGTCCCGTATTCGCCTTCGCCAAGCCCGTGCCTGTCTACCTCAACAACCTCAAGCACCCCAAGCGCGACGAGGTCCTGGTGAGCGTTGCCGGCCCCGCATCGAACATCGCACTCGCGTGTCTTGCAGCCACCCTCATGCGCCTGACCTGTGGCAGCCTCTACACCAGCATGTCCTTTGCCGTGGCATCGCAGATCATGAACTTCGGCGCCACGTTTATCGTGGTCAACCTGTCGCTTGCGTTTTTTAACCTCATCCCGATCCCGCCGCTCGACGGCTCTTCGATCATTGTGCCGTTCCTTAAAGGCAAGGCGCTCGCCAACTACTACCGCCTTCAGCAATACGCTATGCCCATTCTCATCCTGGTTCTGTACCTGCTGCCCATGTGGACCGGCATCGATGTGATCGGCCGCTATTTCGACGTTACCGTGTATCCCCTAGCTGAGCAGCTGCTCAACTTCGCAATCGCCGGCATCTAAGGTAAACTTACAGGTCGACCGTGCAAAACGGTCGTAACATGCACCCAAACCGCGCCGCGAAGGCGCCGTCAAAGGAGGTCGAAGATGTCGTATCGCGTGTCGACGCAGGTCTACAGCGGACCGTTCGACCTGCTGCTGCAGTTGGTAACCCGCCAAAAAGTAGATATCGGCGCCATCTCCATCAGCGAGGTGGCCGAGCAATACCTGGCCGAGGCCGAGCGCATCGAGGCGCTGGACCTGGACGTGGCGAGCGACTTTTTGCTGGTCGCGGCAACCCTTTTGGACATCAAGGCCGCCTCGCTGGTCCCCCAGGAGACACCGCGCAAAGCCGATGACGACGATGACGAGTTCGACGAAGACCTCGAGGAGCTCAGCACACTCGACGGCGACGCCCTGCGCGAGGTCCTGATCCAGCGCCTGATTGCCTACAAGCAGTTTAAGGGCGCGGCTGCGGCCCTCGGTGCCCGCATGCAGGCCGAAAGCCGCATGCACCCGCGTGTGGCCGGCCCCGACCCCGAGTTTTTGGGCCTTATGCCCGACTACCTGGCCGGTATCACCCTGCGCGGCCTCGCCGTCATCTGCGCCGACCTGGACGGCAAGCGCCAGACCTTCCTGCTGGAGGCCGAGCACGTG
This sequence comes from uncultured Collinsella sp., assembly GCA_902493835.1. Taxonomy (GTDB): domain Bacteria; phylum Actinomycetota; class Coriobacteriia; order Coriobacteriales; family Coriobacteriaceae; genus Collinsella. The sequence continues at coordinate 2,015 of CABURG010000193.1, forward strand.
GCGCCGCATCGCGTACCGCTCGACCTGACGGTGGCCTCGGTCGACCGCTTTACCATGGCGCACCAAACCTGCACTTTCCGCGAGCTGTTGGACGGCGATGCCACCACCGAGCAGCTCGTCGTCACCTTCCTGGCCATGCTCGAGCTCGCCAAGCGCGGCTCGCTCACGCTGAGCCAGGACGAGATCTTTGGAACCATTCAAATCAACCGCGTCGAGGGCGCCGAGGCCTATGTGCCCGGCGAGGGCCCCGAGCTCACCGAATAGGAGCCGCAACCATGTCAACCCTTTCCACGCTGGAGGCAAACAGCCTTAAAGGCGCCCTCGAGGCACTGCTGCTGGTGTCGAGCGACCCGGTGAGTGCGCCCGCGCTGGCCGGCGCACTGGATATCGCCCCCGGCGAGTGCGCGTCGCTGCTCGCCGAGCTCAAGGTTGAGTACGAGGAGGCCAACCGCGGCTTTCAGCTGCGCGAGGTCGCCGGCGGTTGGCGCCTGTTCACGCACCCCGCCTACCACGACGTGGTCGAGGCCTATGTGTTGAGCTGGGACACGCAAAAGCTGTCGCAGGCGGCGCTCGAAACCCTGGCCGTGATCGCCTACCACCAGCCCGTGACGCGCGAGGTGGTCAAGGGCATCCGCGGCGTCAACTCCGACGGCGTCATCGCGTCGCTCGTTGACAAGGGTCTGGTGCGCGAGCTCGGCCGTGACCCCCAGCGCGGTCAGGCCATCAACTACGGCACGACCAACGCCTTCTTGGAAAAGTTCGGCCTGCGCTCCACCCGCGACCTGCCCGATCTGGAGCAGTTTGCCCCCGACGAGCAGTCGCGCCAGTTTATCCGCGAGCGTCTAAGCGGCCGCAGCATTCAGTCCACGCTCGAGGAGCAGGCCGAAGACCTGGACGAAGAGCGCGAACTGCTCGATACCGATGTTGCGGCAGTCGAGGACGAGGATACGCTGGACATCGAC
>CABURG010000194.1 GCA_902493835.1 uncultured Collinsella sp.
AAGCCACGAGCAGCGCCAGCAGACGGCGGTCGCTGCTGATGGAGGTGATCATGCTGCCGATCACGTCCATGGCGCCCGTACGAACGCACAGGTTATACGTGAACACCGCGGCGATGATCACTAGGACGATGGGCCACAGAGCCATCAAAAAACCTTCGAGCGAGGCGGTCGCGATCTGCGCTGCCGGCAGGTGCCACCATGCGAAGGCAAGCAAGCACGAAAGGACAAACGATCCGATAGCGGCCTTCCAAGCTGGCCATTTAAAGCACAGCAGCATCACGACCAGCCAAATAATCGGCACAAGAGCCAGTAAGAATGCGGCGACGTCCATAGGTAGAAGCTCCTTGGTACCGCGTGGGCGGCATCGGGGGTGTCACATAACTTCAACAGGATACCGCACGTTTACCGACAAATTACAGCCGCCCGCCGAAATTATTGAACAATCCGTTCAAAAACACGAACGAACACCGTCGCGTCTATACTAAAGCGCAGCAATAGAAAGGACTCCGCTTTGAGCATCACGCCCCTCGATAGCATTCGCCGCGCCATCGCCCGCCGTAACGGCATCTCCAACCCCGCTGCATCGAAAGACGGCGCCGCGAAGGCCCAGGGCGGCCGCATCGAGAACGGCCTGTTTCCCGCCTCCCACACGGCCGAAGAGCTCGCGCGCATCCAGGAGCTGAGCCAGCGCAACGCCGGCGGACCCGATAGCAGCCAAGCCACACGTCGCCGGCGCGAACGCGATCGGGAGCCCGGCCCCGTCCGCCGCATGGTCAACGCTTGGTGGAACCGTCTGCTCGGCGCCGTCTACGGCGGCGGCTTCTCCATGCAGGAAGCGGAATACGAGGAGCACGCCACCAGCCGCGACTATCTTTGGAACACCCTCGGCACCGCCGTATGGGGCCTGGCGTTTCCGTTGCTCACCATCGTGTCTACGCAGCTCGTGGGCGCCGAAGAAGCAGGCAAATTCTCCATCGCCTTTGTCACCGGCACGCTCATCATGATCGCGTGCAACTACGGCGTGCGCAATTTCCAGGTCTCAGACATCGACGAAAAGACGTCCTTTGCCTCCTACCAGCTCAACCGCTGGCTTTGTGGAGCGCTCGCCCTAGGCTGCGGCCTCATGTACAGCAGCGCCCGCGGCTATGATGCGCAGATGGCGACGATCGGCCTGGGCGTCTACCTGTATAAGGTCATCGATGGCGTCGCCGACGTGTACGAAGGCCGCCTGCAGCAGGCCGACAAACTCTACTTGGCTGGAATGAGCCAAACGCTACGCTCCGTCGGCGTCATCGCGGTCTTCAGCGTGGCGCTGTTCCTCACGCGCAGCATGCCCATCGCGGCCATGGCCATGGGTGTCACCGCGATCGCCTCGCTCGTGCTGGTCACCGCGCCGCTCGCCCTGCTCGAGACCGAAAAATCGCGCCGCGTGAGCCTGCGCGAGGTCGGCCACCTGTTTGTCCAGTGCGCCCCGCTCTTTGGTGCACTGTTCCTGTTCAACCTAATTGAGAGCATGCCCAAGTTTGTGATGGAAGGCACGCTGGCATACAAATATCAGCTGTACTTTAATGCCCTGTTCTTTCCGGCGCAGGCTATTTTGCTGAGCATTGGATTTATCTATAAACCGCAGCTTCTGCGCTTGTCGAGCATTTGGGCTAATCCTCGCAAGCGTCGTCGCTTTGACCTGATTATTGTTGCCGTTATGGCGCTGATCGTAGTCATCACCGCCGTGTGCGCCGCATTTATGGCAGGTCCCGGTATTCCCCTCATGAGCTTTATGTACGGCCTCAGCTTTGAACGCTACCGTACGCTGGCGCTGCTGATGGTCGTCGCCGGCGGCGTCACCGCGGCCATCGACTTTATCTACGCCATCATCACGGTGCTGCGCCACGCTAGAGACGTCACCAAGATCTACCTGATCTGCTTCGCCGTAAGCGTGGTGCTGCCGGTGATCCTGATTAAGCTGCTGGGTCTGATGGGCGCTGTGGTGAGCTACCTAGCCATCATGGCCCTACTCCTGGTGCTGCTGATAATCGAGTACGCCAACATCCGCCAACGCATCGAACGCGACCGCAACCCATACGGCGCCTAATTAGCTGCCCGGTCACCGGAATTTGCGATGGAATCACCCCGTCTGGGGTCTCGTTGCGGACAATATTCATCACGCAAAACTAAGTGAGTAGACTTTTACCGAATCCCGGACCACACCGACAAAGCACAAGTCCGTGACCAGCGGTTTTATCGAGGCAAATATGTTGGGTGCTCGGCATTTCCAAAAAAGTCTACTCACTTAGCCAGCGGGCAGCCAAATGATTATTTAATCCCCGTCCCTGAAAAATCAATTTGCGGGCAGAAGGGCAAAAGTAGTCAAAAAAGGCCCCGTCCAAAATTAGCTACCCCTTGCACCGATTATTCGCCCGGGTTGATATTCGCGTAGAACTCCGCCCCATCATCGAGCCGCAGGATGCCCACGCGACCGAACTCGGAGCCGGTGGCGGCGGCGCAATCGATATCGATGCGATCGGGCACGCCGGCAGTGTCCTCGCCGCCCAAGCGCACGATCTGCCCTCGTCCCGATTCCTCATCGAGCCCCGCAAGACCACCGACCTCGCAATAACGCCCGAGCGACACCGTGGGCGTGTGACCGCTCACCACGACCGGGCCCTTGCCCTCGGCAGAAAGCAGCCCGGTCGACGCATCCCAATAGCCATGACGAATCCACAGCAGGTCATCGGACGACTGCACCGCGAGCATCTGCTGCAGCAGCTCGCGATCGGCACCCACCGCTCCAACGCCATCGGCACAATCGACGCCATGCTCAAGCAAAAACGCCTGCGCCGCCTCGGTCTCAATACCGGCATGTACCAGCAGATACGGGCGCTCCTCGGTCTCGACCACCGCGTAGAGCGGCAGCGCG
>CABURG010000195.1 GCA_902493835.1 uncultured Collinsella sp.
CCGATACGACCGCCGCTGCGCGCGCAATCGCCGACCTCAAGGTACAGCCCCGTCCCGTAACGCTTGTCTACGAAGCCTCTCCCGTCATGGATATCATCCTCGGCGCCGCAAAAGAGGGCGCTTCACTCTATGCCGTCACCGACCCCGCCGGCATTACGCACCGCGTGTGGGAGGTCAAGCGCGAGGACGCCGTCGGGGCCATCCGCGCCATGCTCGACCAGGCGCCGGAGCCGGCACTGGCCGACGACCCTGCCTACGCTGTCGCGCTAGTCGGGGCATCACAGCTCCTGGCCGACGATGCACGTGCCGCCGGCACCTACACGGGCAAAGAGCCGTTCAACTTTGCCGTAGCTGCGCTCTTCCCCGCCGCGCAGGTCAGCGGCGCCGCGCCGCAGGTTCCGACGGGTCTGCTCACGCACCAGGTCGCACGGTTCTAGCAAGACCAAAGCGCCCGGCACAAAAATCGGCAGCTCAACAAACAGGGGGCGGAGATGCAGCAGGTACATGCATCTCCGCCCCTTTTGCGTCGAGAAGTTATGCCAGCGACCCGTGCCGCCACGCTCGCGTTATCCCCGTTGCGGGCCTGCTGCCGCCACAAGTGGTTCAAGCCCCAGCTCGCGCGCGTAATCCTCCTGCGTAAAGACTTCGACCAACTCAAACGTGTCGGATTCGTCGTCAAACGCAAAGTGCAGCACCGAGCAGTTGCCCGGCACACGATCGCGCTCGTCGGCCGCCGCACCCTTCACGTGGTCCATGAACTCCTTGATGGCCGATCCGTGGCTCACCGCGAGGACGCACTCGTGGTCCGGGCGTCGCATAAGATCGGTCAACGTCGCCACCATGCGCTCGCGCACCTGCATCTGGCCCTCGCCGCCAAACTGGCGATAGAAGTCGCGCCACGGGCGCCTGGGCATGAGCATCACGCGCTCGGCCTCAAAGTCGCCAAAGAACCACTCACGCAGGCCGTCCAGGCGCTCGTACGCCAAGCCCGGCCACAAGTTGGCGATAGTCTGCTCGGTGCGATGAAGCGTAGAGGTGTAGACGTGGTCGGGCCCAATGCCGCGTGCGCGCAAAAACATGCCGGCGCGCGCCGCCTGGTCGCAACCCAGCTGCGTGAGCGGCGAGTCACTCCAACCCTGAATGATGAGCTTAAGGTTGAATAATGTCTGCCCATGACGAACCAGATACAGGTCTTTATTCATAGGGGTCCTTTCGTTCGTTACCAATCAAGGAGCGAAAACGCCCCGTCGCAATAGCCAAAATGAAGCACGGCTCCGTTGTCGGGTAGCTCTCCCCTGCCAGTCACATACTCAAGAAACTCCTGGCAGGCTGAGCCGTGGGAAACCGCCAGCACGCAGTCGTGCTGCGGCCTGGCCATGATGCGCGACAGCACCGCGACCATACGCGACTGGAGCTGCACTTCCGACTCGCCGCCAAACGCGACCGGATAATCACCCCAGGGCTGCGGCGGCATATCACGATTTGATGTACCCTCCAGCGAGCCCAAATGCCACTCGCGTAGGTCATCGACCAGCTCAATGGAACGGTCCTCGCCAACGATAAGCTCAGCCGTATGCCGCGCCCGGCCCAACGGCGAGGAATACACATGATCAAAGGCCACGCCACGCGCCGCAAACGCCGTACGCGCCGTCAGCGCCTGCTCGCGCCCGCGCGCCGTAAGCGGCGAATCGTGCCCACCCTGCAAAATGTTCTGCACGTTGAGCTCAGTCTGCCCATGCCGCACTAAATACAAATCTGCCACACGCCCTCCTCTCGCACCACCGCAAAGGGGACAGGTACCTTTGTGGTGGTTTACCGCCGGATCACACCGCGGTGACGCTCAACTACACCAGCACGTCGGCGAGCGAACGCTTGGGTACGTGGTGCACCTGTGCCTCGTCGCGCCAATAATTGATGGAGCCATCGGGGTTGGAATCGATCGCATCGATCACCTGTATCTCGGCCGGAACGCCAAAGGCCATGATCAGCTTGAGCTCATACTTGTCGTTATCGAGCCCCATGGCATCGATCGCATGGGGCGTAAAGGCCTTGAACATGCAGGCTGCCACCTCGGGCGTAGCGCTGCGGGCGGCGAGCATCATCGTCTGCGCGGCAATGCCCGTGTCGGCCTCGGTAATGGGAGCGGCAGGCTTGCCCGGAACGGCGCGCTCAGCCAGAATCGCGATGTAGCCGGTCGGACGCTCGCCCTCGGCAGGACCCGGCCAATCCTTAAGTGCGCCGGCCCATGCGAGCTCGTCAAATACACGCGCGCAGTCCTCTGCACCGCTTACCACATGAAAACGCAGACGCTGAGCATTGGCACCACAGGGAGTCAGGTGCGCCAGCTCCGCCAGCTCAAGCAAAAGCTCACGCGGCACGCGCATGGACTCGTCAAAGCGACGGCACGTGCGGGCGCAGCGAACCAACGCATCAAACGCGTCCAAGCCGAGCTTTTCGCAACCCTGCTTTGCCATCGACTCAGCGCTTACCGGCGCTGCGGGAACTGCTTCGTTCATAGGGACCCCCAATTTCGGGCAATTGTTCTTAGGAAAATCTAACCTAAAACGTAGGCAATAACGAACAGGGCTGCAATGTTCTACACCTGTTGAATAGAAAATCGCGACGTGGGGAACAACGGAAACAATTCGGGGCCTTTGGGTTACGTTCCGCCCTCCCCGACCCATACGCCAGCGCCTTTAGGCGATACTGGTTGTAATGATCAAGGCTTACGCCGCACGGAAAGGAGGCATTATGGGCATCTTTAAGAACGATGACCAAAAATCGAGCCAGTTTGGATTTGACGAGAAAAGCATGGCGGGCAAAGCCGTCAAGGCCGTACGCTGGATTTACGCCATCACGGGCGTCTTGGCGCTCGTCGCCGGCATCGCACTGCTGTTTGCGCCC
>CABURG010000196.1 GCA_902493835.1 uncultured Collinsella sp.
GATCGCGTCGGAAATGTTGGTGTAAGCGCGCCGACGGCTGACCGCCAAACGCAAGCGGCCCCTGTCCTAGAATCTGGAATTGCTACATAACACAGGTTCTGGGAAAGGACAGGGACCGCTATGGAGATATTAGCAGACGCGATGCCGGATAAGGCCGCCATCCCGAGGTCGACCGACGGGATGGTCGACATCCAGTCGCTGCTCAGGCTGCTCGCCGAGCAGGTGGTCAACGCCATCATGGACGAGGAGGCCGACCAGCTCTGCGGCGATGGGGCCAACAGCAGGAACGGCTACCGCAACCGCACGCTCGAGACGTGCGTGGGCACGCTCAACCTGAGAATCCCCAAGCTCAGGACGGGCAGCTTCTTCCCCGAGGACGTCCTCGAGCGCTACCAGCGCGTCGACCGCGCGCTCGTCGCGGCGGTGGCCGAGATGTACGCCACCGGCACCAGCACCAGGAAGGTGCAGAGGATAGCCGAGAAGATGGGCATCGAGAGGCTCGGCAGGGACCGAGTGTGCGCGATCGCCGCGACCCTCGACGCCGAGATAGCCGACCTCGCGGAGGGGCCGCTCGATGCGCGCGCGATACCCTACATCTGGCTCGACGCGACCTACGTCAAGTGCCGCCGCGGGGGCCGCGTGGCTTCGACCGCGGTGGTCACGGCGATAGGCTGCGACGAGTCCGGCTGGAGGCGGGTGCTGGGGGTGTCCGTGGTGGACACGGAGTCCTACGAATCGTGGCTCGGTTTCCTGCGGAAGCTGCGCGACCGCGGCGCGACCGGCACCGAGCTCGTCGTATCCGATGCCCACGGGGGCCTGGTCAGGGCCGTAGGCGAGGTCTTCCAGGGGGCGGCCTGGCAGCGATGCGCCGTGCACCTGATGCGCGACTGCATGCGCGAGGCCGGCTCCTGGCAGCTGAGGCGCCGCGTGGGGCGCATCGTCTCCTCGGTCTTCCGCGCCAGGGACGCCGCCACCGCCGTGGCCATGTACCACGCGGCGTGCGAGATGCTGGAGGGGTGCTGCCCGAGGGCGGCGAGGGTGCTCGAGGAGGCGGAGCCCGACGCGCTCGCGTACCTGGACTTCCCGCCGTCGCACTGGAAGCGCCTGCGCACCAACAACGTGCAGGAGCGCGCCAACAGGGAAATCAAGCGCCGCTCGCGCGTGGTGCAGGTCTTCCCGTCGGAGAGTTCGCTGCTCAGGCTCGTGGGCGCCGTCATGTGCGACCAGGCCGAGACATGGTCCGGCTCGCGCTACTTCTCGGAGAGGAAGATGGCCGAGATGCATGACACCGCGTTCAGAATGGGTGCCGCGGGCGAGCACGACTGGGCGGAGCTGGAGAAGGCGGCCAGGAAGATGATCGAATCAAGCCTGGAACTTGCCGACAGCGTGGAGGCGGCCTAGGATATCAACTGATTCCGGATATCGGACACAGGGGCCGCAAGGGCCCTTACACCAACTTTCTCGACACTACCCGATCACTTACTGAGAAAAAATGCATACGTTCCTCAATTTCATGCTGGACTGGCACTAACCTTGTTTATTGTCGCGCAGCTATAAAAAACCACCAGCGGGGATTCGGTGTGCGGCCCAATCGGACTCCCAAAAGGTTCTATTTGAGACTGGCAAGCTTTGTGTTGTTGGCACTTCGACAGCGCTCTTTATTCCAACATGGAGCCTCGCAGTTTGAGTCGACTTGCCTCTGGAAGGTCCGATCTTAACTTGATTTAGGATGAAAACAGATTACAGGCGCGCTCCTCTAGAAAGAAAGGAAACCAATCGCCGCCTTTCACCAGGAAAGTTTTCATAGCCCACCTCGAGCAAAATGAAAGATGCGAGAGCGATTGGGGAACAACGCGAATCTCCCCTTTTGGGTGGGAGCGAGCCTTCAGCCACCGGCGAACGACTCGCCCTGGTCAGAATCTGGAAGTGGTGCCGGGCCGCTTGGGCCTCCCCGGTGACTTCGTGGGGCTTACCTGCCTGACGTCGAGGAGTACATCCGCAAGATTCGTTCCCTATGCCGTTTGCTCTCACGCCCGCCTTAGTTCCAAGTCGGGCGAGCCGCCGCGCTCATGCGACCCGTGGCGGCGACACGTCGACGCCGCGCTCGCTGAGCACATCTTCGGTCGCGGGCGAGCACGAGGTCGCGCCGGCGCATCCGCTGGGACTGCTGTGCGTGCAAAACGGCTACGTGGTGAGCGTCCCGCGCTGGATTCAGCCGAGTGAGGAAGGCGTTGAGATCGGCGCGCTGGCAACGGGGGAGGGCGGCATCACCGACGACGTCTCGGCCCGCCATGCCCATATCTGGTGCGACGAGTCTGGCGCATGGTTTGTCGAGGACCTGTCGTCCACTAACGGCACCGTGGTGGTAAACGGGGCCACGAGTGTGTGTATTCAAGTAGAGCCCGGCCGCTCCGCCCAGCTCAACCCCGGCGACGAGCTCAAACTCGGCGAATCCACCACCTACGCCATCCTGCTCGGCGCCCTCTAGCCGGCAGTTAGGGACGTTCCTTTCCTGCCGGTACTTGGGGACACTCCTTGGCGCGTCAGAGCCAGTCGTCCGGGGATGGAGGGACCATTCTGGCCTTTGGCGGTCACCCGAGGTAAACCTTTACCGCCCGCCTATATTTGTCGAAATTACACTTAACGGCGGGGTACAATAAACCCGCATGCGGATTTCCGTTGCGGGCGCTTCCCATCGCCGGGGCGTGCCCGGGAGCATCCGGCATGCGGCCTTTGCGGCGCTCGGTCATGTGCAAGACGGGCGGTCGGGTCTGTGGGGCGCATCAGCTGTCCCTCGCCTCGGCATGTCTTCTCTCCACGCCACGTACCTGC
>CABURG010000197.1 GCA_902493835.1 uncultured Collinsella sp.
GTCTCGACCTCCATGAACTCACGGTTGTGCAGCGCCTCGCGAATGGCAAAGGTGAAGTCGGAGCGCAGCTTGAGGTTGGCCATCATCTCGGGACGGCGGAGGTCCAGATATCGATAGCGCAGGCGGGTGTCCTCGCTGGTCTCGATGCCGTCCTCGATCTGGAACGGCGGGGTGACGGACGTGTTCAGCACCTCGGCGTGGTCGGTCAGGACCTCGATCTCGCCGGTCGCGAGCTTGGTGTTGGTGGTCTCCTCGCCACGGGCGCGCACGACGCCGTGAATCTTGATGGGCCACTCGGGACGCATAGTCTCGGCGATCTTAAAGGCGTCGCCGTCGGAGTGCTCGGGGTCGAAGGTGAGCTGCGTGATGCCCTCGCGGTCACGAAGGTCGCAGAAGATAAGGCCGCCGTGATCGCGGCGACGGCTCACCCAACCGGTGAGGGTGACCTCTTCGCCCACGTTCTCGAAGCGAAGCTCGCCGCAGGTACGGGTGTGCATGGAATGCTCATCGATGGGACGGGTCTGGCTCATACCAGTGATCCTCCTTTATGGATCTGTGCCGCCCCGTGTCGTTCCGGGCGGCGTCGTACAGATTTGCCCAGCCTGCGTAAACCGCGCAGCCAGACATGGCGTTCTATCTTATCGCACCCGCGTCGATGTGCCGCGAAAAAGTGGCTCCTGCCCAAAGACTTGACGGAGACGAAACAATTGACGCACCGCGGCACCCGCCCAGGCGCACGGCGTGCGACAATGTGCCCCAATACAACTGCACTCGGAAAGGCTCGCCATGACCGCACGCCTCATCGTTATGGATATCGACTCCACCCTCATCAACCAGGAGGTCATCGACCTGCTGGGCGAGGAGGCCGGCGTGGGCGAGCAAGTTGCGCAGATCACCGAGCGCGCCATGCGCGGCGAGCTGGACTTTAAGCAAGCGCTCGAGGAGCGCGTGGGGCTGCTCGCCGGCTTGGACGAGAGCGTGTTCGAGCGCACCTTTGAGCGCGTGACGTTTACCCCCGGCGCGCTGGAGCTTGTGCGCTCGGCGCACAGCAAGGGCTGGAAGGTTGGCGTCGTGAGTGGCGGCTTCCACGAGGTCGCCGACAAGATCGTGGCCGCCGCGGGCATCGACTTTTGCCTGGCTAACCGCCTGGAGGTCGTGGACGGCAAGCTCACCGGTAAGTTGGCAGCAGACATTGTGACCAAGGAGTCCAAGCTCATCCAGCTGCTGGATTGGGCGGTTGAGTGCGGTGTCGACATGGCACACACCGTGGCAATCGGCGACGGCGCCAACGATATCCCCATGATTCAGGCCGCGGGCACGGGCATCGCGTTTTGCGCCAAGCCCAAGACGCGCGAGGCCGCCCCGTTTGCCATCGACGAGCGCAACCTGATGCTCGCCATGGACATCATCCTGCGCGACTAGTCGATCCATCTAGCAATTGAATCAGTCTGTCCTATAGTTTCCGAACAATTTTGTCTTAGTGTTCGGAAACATACCCTTTGAGTGCTAGACTTTGCGCCGTCGAAGGGAACATATATGGATAAGCGAGATCTTGAGCAATTGCTGAGCGATGTTGCCGACGGAGCAGTCGCCCCGGCAGTCGCCCTTACGCGCATCCAGACGGCTCCGACCGCCGATTTGGGCTTTGCGCAGCTCGATCTTTCGCGCGGAGTGCGCCAGGGAGCCGGCGAGGTTGTCTACGGTGCCGGTAAAACCGCCGAGCAAATTGCCGCCATTATCGAAGCGCTGCGCGATGCCGGCCAGGAGCGCATCCTGGTCACGCGCCTGGATGCCGAAAAGGCAGCCCGCACCTCGGAGCTCCTCGGCAACGGCATCGACCTGGGATATGTCCCGGACGCGCAGCTCGCCCTCGTGGGTGGCAAGCCCTCCCCTACCGGCAACGGACGCATCGTCGTCGCCTGCGCCGGCACGAGCGACCTGCCCGTCGCCGAGGAAGCCGCGTTGACGGCTGAGTTCTATGGCAACGAGGTCGACCGCCTCTACGACGTAGGCGTCGCCGGCCTGCACCGCCTGCTCGCGCATGCCGAGGAACTTGCCCAGGCACAGGTGGTCATCGCCATCGCCGGCATGGAGGGCGCGTTGGCGAGCGTTATCGGCGGTCTGGTGAGCTGTCCGGTCATCGCCGTTCCCACCAGCGTTGGCTACGGCGCAAGTTTTGGTGGCGTAGCCGCGCTGCTCGCCATGCTCAACTCCTGCGCTAGCGGCGTTTCGGTCGTCAATATCGACAACGGCTTTGGCGCCGCCTACCAGGCAAGTCTTATCAATCATCTGAGCGCCGGCACATCCCGCGCCCGTTAAGGAGCATTCCATGTCCAATCATCAGCACACGCTTATCATCGACGGCACCTCAGGCATCAGCGGCGACATGACTGTCGCGGCCCTGCTCGACCTGGGCGCCAGTGAAGAGCACCTGCGCGAACAGCTCGCCACACTGCCGGTCGACGGCTTTACGATCGCCGTCACGCGTGCAAACAAGCATGGCATCGACGCCTGCGATTTCGACGTCCAGCTTGCAGAGGAGCTCGAGAACCACGATCACGATATGGCCTGGCTCTACGGCAACGAAGCAGCCGTCGAGCACACGCACGAGCATGAGCACCACCATCATGACCATGGCGAGCACGAACACGAGCACTGCCACGAGCATGACCATGAGACCCACGGCCATGGCCACGAGGGCCATCATCACGCCCATCACCATCACCACCGTTCTTTGGCGGACGTCACCGCCATCATCGATGGCTCGCAGCTAAGCGATGGTGCCAAGCGTCGTGCCCTCGCCA
>CABURG010000198.1 GCA_902493835.1 uncultured Collinsella sp.
GAGCCCACCGAGCAGCTGCGCCGCGCGATCGAGCATGTCGACCGGGCCGTCGAGCGTCGAGAGCGCCCGCGCCAGTACGCGCTCCATACAATCTTCCACCGCGTTGAGCGTCACGAGCTCCTGTGGCACCACGGCAGACGTGCGGTTTCGCACGCGCGCCACAAACTCGAGAGTCGACAGATACACATCGCCAAAGGGCGCGTAATCGCCCTGGTAGCCACCGCAAAGCGCCGGTGCCGCCAACGCGTACTCGGTCTTGGAAAGCGGGCTCAGAGCCATCGCGCCCAGCTCGAGCGCCGTGTCCTCCAACATGAGGCCTAGCGTACGCGAACGCAGGCGCTCGGCATCGCCCGCCGACACATCGCGGTCGAGTACGCGCGCCGCATCCGGCGCATCGCGCTCAACCGTGCGAATATGCAGGCGCTCGGCAATCGCGCGAACGACGGCACAACGGGCGGCCTCGGCCTCCTCCTGCGCCGGCGTAAAGATGCGGTTGCGGTCCAACACCAGGCCGATCACGTTGCGCGAGCCCAATGCATCGACAGCCAGCGCCGCAAGCAAAGACGACGGCAGATCGCCCTCGAGCGCCACCACGGCGCGCGACGTACCATGGGCACGGGCGTTATCGCGCACAGCGAGCACCAGCGCCTGCCACAACCACTCCTCGGAACGAAACTCGGGCAGCTCGTGGTCCTCCAAAGCATCGAGCATTACGCCGCGCTGAATCTCCTGAACCAGCAGGCTCTCCTCAAAACACGGCGCCTGGGCCACCACGCGGCCGCAGTCGTCGAGCACAAACGAGCCGCCGGTATACACCGACTCGTCGTACGCACCGACCGGCGCCATGCAGGCAAACCATACGCTGCGCTTGGACGCAATCTTGCGATAGGCACCACTGCGAACGGCGGCAATGGCGGCCGTCTCGCGGTCGGTCATATCAAACGCGTTGAACTGAAAATAGGCGATAAGGTCGACACCGGTCGGCAGCATCTCGAGCTCGCGGTCCAAGTCGAAGATCACGGCAATGCGCACGCCGTCCACGTCAAAGACCGGCGGCGCCCAACGGGCATCACCGTTCCCACCGCGCTGCAGAGCAATGCTCGAACGGGCCGGCACCACATGGCCGTCCTTGAGCATCATGTAGTCGAGCAGGGGCTGGCCCTCAAACGAAACCGCCGCGGGCACGATGCAGATCGTATCGAGCTCTTGGATGCGCTCGGCGACGCCGGTCAGGCCCGTCAGCATGTCGTGCTCAAAGTCGGCAGCGCCCACCAGGCCGCCGGGCAGAGCGCCCATAAAGAGCGGGGCCGGGACGCACAGCACGCGCGCCCCGCGCTCGTGGGCCAAACGGGCTTGATCCTCGATGCGACCGCAAATGCCCTCAATATCACCCAGGCGCATATCGATCTGTGCAAGTGCGAGCTTCATGGCTCAGCCCTTTCCGTCGTAAACCATCGTTGTCGTAGTAAAAGCGCCGGCCGCATGATGCAGTCGGCGCTCGCGTGTGCATATGCTAGCTATGATACCCCGAGCGGGGGCGCGCTCCTAGAACGTCGCGGACCACAGCCCGTGCAGATTGCAATAGGCATAGACGGTACCGGTCTTGGAGCCCCCGGCAAAAAACGTCGCGGGCTTCATGCCGGGCTCAAGGTAATGGACCTCCAGACGGCCCTCGGCCTCAAGGGCAATCCACTCAATATAGTGCTCGGGCAGGCTGGGATGCTCAACCGAGCCCACGCGTGCGCGGATCACGTGACCGTCGCGCTCGCTCTCAACGACCGGCACGTGCTTTTCGAGCGCCGCATCCTCGGTGTTCGCGGTCAGCTCCGTGCAGCCGGCAGGGGTCGCAACGTCGTCGCCAAGGGCGGCGATAAGCTTGCCATCGGGGTCCTTAAAGAATTTCGCCATGATGTTCTCCTTTGCTGATGTGCCAATGTTCTCGATGGTTCTTATGCCCAAAGGCAGGCGAACCATCCACGGCATGGCAAATGAGCACATAACGGGCAGGGACGATGGGGCAGCGTGTGCATCCGCCCTGGCGGCCCCACCCGAGCGGGTTAGCGCCCGTCGCCGCCCAGCAGCGCCAAAACATCTTCGCGGGTAAACAGCGCCGACGAGATACCATCGCCGCCGAGCACGCTGTTGACCAGATCGCGCTTGGACTCCTGCATCTGCATAATGCGCTCCTCGATCGTGTCCTTGGCGATGAGCTTGTACACGGTCACGGTATGTTGCTGGCCAATACGATGTGCGCGGTCAGTCGCCTGGTCCTGCGCGGCCACGTTCCACCACGGGTCGTAGTGAATGACCACGTCGGCCGCCGTCAGGTTAAGGCCAACGCCGCCCGCCTTGAGCGAAATCAAAAAGACCGGCACCTCGCCCGCTTGGAACTGCGCGACCATCTTGGCGCGACTCTCCTTAGACGAAGCGCCCGTGAGCTTAAGGAAGGCGATGTCCTCCTTGGCCAAGCGTTTACCGATGATATCGAGCATACCCGTAAACTGGCTGAACAACAGGATGCGATGCCCGCCGTCGAGTGCGCCGTGCACGAGCTCCATGCACGTATCGAGCTTGGCGCTCCCCGCCTTGTAATCCTCGTAGTGTAGACGCGGGTCGCAGCAGATCTGGCGCAGCTTGGTGAGCTCGGCGAGCACCTTGAGCTTGTCTTTCTTAAACTCGGATGCCTCGCGGTGCTGAACCTGCTGGGCGATGCGGTCCTGGTTTGCCAGGTACAGCTTGCGCTGCTCGCCGGTGAGCTGAGCCACGACAGTGTCCTCGATCTTTTCGGGCAGATCGGCCAC
>CABURG010000199.1 GCA_902493835.1 uncultured Collinsella sp.
GCAAATCTGCAGCAGACCATCAAAGCAGTTGCAGAAACATCGTGAGTTACCTCGTAAATCAGCATTGGCAAAGCAATATTCGCACACCAATTGCCTATTTCGCTTATCCCTCTAGCAATATATAGGACCCGAACCGGACGGCTAGCTCTCAATACCGTGAACATCACGATTAACCTCGTATTTCAGGCCTCGTTCATCCCTTAATAGGAATCCATAATCAACCAAATACCGCCTCAACACGGCATAATCAGGATAGAGCTGTGACAGCACACGATTAACCTGAAGCTCCGTATAACTTGTATTTAATTCAAAGAAAGAGACAGCCCATAGCAGCATGATTCTTTTATAGCTTTCCTTTTTTGGAATTGAAACCAGCTCGCCATTCTTGAGAAATCGTTTTTTAAAGTCTATTAGCTCATCCATTCACATCCTCCATTTCATACGCATCTAATACTAAAAATGCATACGCTTTAGGTCATCGCATTCGGCTTCTTTATTCGAACTAAACTCGAACTAATCTAAATTATTTGCTCAAACACTCTTCGAAAGCTCGTTTTTCACTCTGAGTAAAATGCCCTTCCCAGTCGGTCCACGAACAGGAAGGCAACTCACAACGAGCGGAGTCAAAGCCCTCTGCCGTCGGTCGTTCAAAATGCACGATAACCTTTTCGATATCGCCATCTGCAATCAGGTCAGAATGAATGACCTCGGTACCGTCTTCGAATGTCATATACGGGTACATCACGTAAACCACCTCGCAATCGTAAATCCAGTTTAGCATCAAGCTATTGCACCAAAGACAGCAGGCCCCCTTGATGAGTTGATGGTATCTGTTAAATGTCACGTACGATTCACATCTGGTGGGTACCCTGATGGCTGCATGAAACGAAGCAGGTTTACTCCGGGAGGGCCCCGTATGACAACCAAGTACACCGACGCGCCGCGCACGCGCGTCATGACACCGGCCGCACTCAACAACGGCGTGCACGAGAACCATTCCATCGGACAGACCATGGCCATCGCGCCCAAAAAGGGCCTGTTCGACGACATTTCCATTCCCCAAATCATCGCCGGCGCCGCAGCTGCCGCCACGAGCGTCGCGCTTGCCTCCAAGATCGGTATCGCCGGATCGGTGATCGGCGCTGCCGTGAGCTCGGTCATCACCGTTGTGTCCTCGCAGGTCTACCGTCACTTTATCTCTGCCAGTGCCGAAGCCCTCAAGGGCACGCACGCCGCCGTCGACTACCCCGCCGGCGCCTATGAGCCCGTTGAGTTTAATGCCGAGGAGCACCTGGGCGGCGCCGCGACTACGCAGGAGATGCGCCAGATTGCGGGACGCGCGACCACGGCGCGCGTCGCCCCCAACAGCCTGCGCGCCAAGGCGGCGGCAGAGCGCAGCCAGACGCAAAAGAAGGTCATCGTCTTCTCGATCGCCATCGCCATCGTCGCGGTCATCGCCTGCGCCGGCGCCATCCTTATCACCACCGCCGGTGAGGGTCTGGGCGAGCGCCCCGAGCCGATTCTGTCGTCGCGAACGACGGAAAGTGATGCAAATGGCGACACCCGTTCGCAAGACCAGCAGGCACAGACGGACGGCGCGCAAGACAGTTCTACCTCTGCCGATTCGTCCTCGAACACCCAAAACCAATCGCAGGGCACCGATTCCTCTACGTCCAACAGTGGCACGCCGTCCGGCACGACCGACTCAAGCCAAACGACTGACGGTTCGCAGCCGAACACGGGCGGCCAGACGAGCGACACCACGTCGGGAACGGGATCTACCGACAACAGCAGCACTAACAGCTCGAGCGGAACCGCGTCCGGCACGGCATCTGACAGTTCAAGCCAAGGCACGACATCGGGCAACTAGGCGCTGCATCCCCAGATAGGCAACCTGTACAACGGGCGCGAACCGGCAACGGTCGCGCCCGTTTGCCTTGGGCGCCGCCATGGCAAACGCTATGCGATGGTAAGATGCTTTACGTGTGTAAAGAGGAGATTTGCCATGAGCAAGACAATAGTTAGGCCCACGCTATCGCTGGGCAACCACATCTACCTGTATCGTCTGCTGCGCGATGCAATCGGATGCGGCAAGCAAACGTTTATGACGCAGGTCGAGGAGGCACTCGCCGCGGGCGACATGGCCGCTTATGACCTGGGCTTTGAGTCCACGCGCGAGTTGCTCGAGGAGCTCGACGACTGCATTAAGCTGACCGTCTTTAAGGGCGGTCGCCTGTATGCCACCGTCATCGCCAACGATGCCTGGGATACCGCCCTTGCCAAGGGCGAGGATAAGCCCAAGGCTGCCAAGGGCACCAAGCAGTCCTACAAAAAGAAAAAGCGCGGTGAGAAGGACCTCAAGGCCGTGCGCCCCAAGCACGTTAAGCGTCCCGAGCCCGAAGCCATGGTTGAAGCCGCGCCAGAACCCGAGCCCGAGATCGAAGTCGCTATTGAGGTAACGGCAGAAGCCGAAACCGAAATCGCCGCCACGACCGATCCCGAAGTCTTATCCGAGCAGGAAGCCACTTTGGAGCTCAACGAAGCTCCCAAGTCGACAACCGAAGAAGCCGCTGACCAGCCCGAGACGTCTGCGTTCCAAAACAGCGATGTTTTTGGCGACGAGGCCGAGGACGATCAGTCCGACGATCAAGACACCACCGAGTCGACACCGGAGCCCGAGACGCCGCAGCCTGCCATCTCGCTTACGGTCGTCTATGACCCCGAGAACGCCAACGCCGGCATCACCACCATGGTCTCCACGCCCATCGAGGCAAAGTCGAGTGTCGA
>CABURG010000200.1 GCA_902493835.1 uncultured Collinsella sp.
CAGCGGCGAGACCATCGATACCTTCCATGCCGAGACCGTCGACTGGGATTGCGCCCACGCTGCCGAGGGCACGCTTGTACAGTCCGGCAAGTACACCGGTATGCGCGGCGGCAAGCACTCCGAGGGCGAGGCTGCCATCGTGGCCGACCTCGAGACCATGGGCTGCGGCCGTCGCAAGGTCGAGTTCCGCCTGCGCGACTGGCTCATCAGCCGCCAGCGCTATTGGGGCAACCCCATCCCGGCCATCCACTGCGAGCACTGCGGCATCGTGCCCGTGCCCGAGGATCAGCTGCCGGTGACGCTGCCCGAGAACCTGGACCTGGGCGCCGGCGAGACCCTTGCCGAGTGCAAGGACTTCTACGAGACCACCTGCCCGGTCTGCGGCCGCCCGGCCAAGCGCGAGACCGATACCATGGACACCTTCACCTGCTCCAGCTGGTATTACCTGCGCTATACCGATCCGCACAACACCGAGCTGCCCTTCTCCCGCGATGCGGCCGACCGTTGGATGCCCGTCGATAACTACATCGGCGGCATCGAGCACGCCATTTTGCACCTGCTCTACAGCCGCTTCTTTACCAAGGCGCTGCGCGACCTAGGACTGCTGAGCGTGGACGAGCCCTTCACCAACCTGCTGTGCCAGGGCATGGTCAAGGACGAGAACGGCGACACCATGTCCAAGTCCAAGGGCAACGTCGTGCCCCCGAGCTCGGTTATCGAGCCCTACGGCGCCGACACCATGCGTCTGGCTATCCTGTTTATCGCCCCGCCCGAGAAGGACTTCGACTGGGATCCCAAGGCCGTCGAGGGCGCCAACCGCTTCATCAAGCGCGCCTGGCGTATCGTGTGGCAGCTCGTCCAGTCGGGTGACGGCAACGTTGCCTTCGACAAGTCCGTGCTCGACGAGACCGCGATGAAGCTCTATCGCGAGCGTCACCGCACCATCGCCAAGTGCACCGAGGACTTCGATCGCGGCCAGTTCAACACCGCGATCTCTGCCGTCATGGAGCTCGTCAACGCGGCGAGCGCCTACCTCAACGCCACCGAGGGTGCTGACCGCGACAAGGCCCTGTGCTACGGCGTGGCCAAGGACATTGTGAGCGTCCTGGCGCCCATCTGCCCGTTCTGGGCCGACGAGCTGTGGCACGAGGCGCTCGGCTGCGAGGGCAACGCTTACACCGCCGCCTGGCCCGAGTTCGACCTGGCCGAGTCCATCGAGGACACGGTGCAGATCGTCGTCCAGGTACTCGGCAAGGTCCGTGGCCGCATCGACGTGGCCCGCGATGCCTCCAACGAGGAAATGCAGGCTGCCGCCGAGGCCGCCGTCGCCAAGTGGCTTGAGGGCAAGACGGTCGTCAAGGCTATCTGCGTGCCCGGCAAGCTGGTCAACCTGGTGGTCAAGTAAGCACTGCGAGCATAACTGACGCATAAAAGACGAGGGGCGATCCGGTTGGGTCGTCCCTCGTCTTGCAGTTGCCCGTCTGGGTGCCTGCGGTTAATTGTTGTATTCTTGTGGAGATGCTGTGGGCACGCTGACCTGCGGGTTTGCGTTGTGCTTGCACGTTTTCGCAGGTATTGGTATAGTTTGCTTGCAAATGAAGTTGAAATTGAAAGAAGTGGGGTTTCGGCCCCGCTTCTTTTTTGTATGGATGGAGGTGCCGCAATGGTCAAGACCAAGACCGAGCAGGCGATCATCGACGCGCTCGAGGCCGTCGCTCCCCAGCACGATGTCGATATTGTCGACGTTGAGCTCGTGGGCGCCACCAAGGCCCCCTGCGTGCGTGTGCGTATCGAGGGTGCCGAGGGTCAGAGCCTGTCGCTCAACGACGTCACGGCCAATACCAAGTGGGTCGGCGACGTGATCGAGGAGCTCGACCCTATTTCTTCGAGCTACACGCTCGAGGTGTCGAGCCCGGGTATGGCGCGCCCGCTGCGCCGCCCGCGCGACTTTGCCCGCTTTGTGGGTGAGGACTGCGAGCTCACCTCCACCGCCACCGAGGGCCGTCGCAAGTACTCCGGCAAGATTGTCGCCGCGACCGAGACGAACGTGACCCTCGAGCTCGAGGACGGCGAGTCCGTCACCCTCGATTTCTCTGATGTTAAAAAGTGCAAGTTGAAGCCCACCTATGACTTCAAGCCCGCGAAGGAAGGAAAGTAAGATGGCAGCATCCGACATGATGTCCGCCCTGATGGAGCTTTGCCAGGAGAGGCACATCGACCAGCTCTACCTGATCGACCGCCTAGAGCAGTCGCTCGCCAAGAGCTATGCCGAGATCCTGCATCTTGAGTGGGGCGCCAAGGTGACCATCGACCGCACCACCGGCAAGATCTACGTCTACCGTCTGGAGCCGATCGACGATTCCATGGACGAGGAGGGCAACTTCACCGAGTTCGAGGAGATCGACGTCACCCCCAAGAACACGAGCCGCATCGCCGCCCAGCACGCCAAGGCCGAGATCAACGCCATCGTGCGCAACTCCGCCCGCGAGCAGATCTACGAGGAGTTCTCCGGCCGTATCGGTGACCTCATCAGCGGTACCGTGTTGCAGTCCACGCCCGACTTCACGATCGTCAAGATCCGCGATGGCGTCGAGGCCGAGCTGCCGCATTTTGACCAGCGCCGTTACGAGAACGAGCGCAACGAGCGTCCGATGGGCGAGCGCTATCTGCACAACCAGCACATCAAGGCCGTGATCATCGACGTCCGCGATCCCAACTCCAACCTGCAGCCGGTTCGCGGCGAGCACAGCCGTCCGCCGATC
>CABURG010000201.1 GCA_902493835.1 uncultured Collinsella sp.
CCGGCGGTGGCTCGCTGCCTACCGTGGAGCTGCCCACGATGTGCGTTGCCGTGCGTCTTGTTGACGAGCGCCTGACGGTCGACGCGCTCAAGCGCTCGCTTGTCCAGGACTTCGACACACCGGTCGTCACGCGCACCTCGCACGACCGCATTCTGTTTGATGTGCGCACGCTCGTTGGCGACCGCGATATCGAGACGGCGGCATCGACGCTCGTCGCGTGCGTTGAGAAGGCGATTGCTCGATGAGTGAGGTTCAAGCGCTGGTGGAGTGTCCCGTTATCGTTGGCACGGCGGGTCACGTCGACCACGGTAAGTCGGCACTGATCGAGGCGCTGACCGGCAAGAATCCCGATCGCCTGGAGGTCGAGCGTCGCCGGGGCATGACGGTGGAGCTGGGTTTTGGCGAACTAGCACTGCCGAGCGGCAAGATCGTTGGCCTTGTCGACGTGCCGGGCCACGCGCATTACCTGCGCGCTATGGTGCAGGGTGCGACAGGCATCGACGTTGCCGTGCTGGTGGTCTCTGCCGTTGAGGGCGTAATGCCGCAGACCCGCGAGCACGTGCATGTGCTGGAGCTGTTGGGCGTTACGCATATGGTGGTCGCGCTGACGATGTGCGACCTGGCCGACGCCGAGATGACCGAGCTTGCCGAGCTCGATGTCGATGACTTTTTGTCGGGTACCGTGTTTGCGGGCGCGCCGATTGTGCCCGTGTCGTCCAAGACGGGCGAGGGGATCAACGAGCTTCTTGCGGTGCTCGACGAGCAGGTGGGTGTTTGCTGGGATGCCTGTCGCGACCGTGCCGAGCGGAGCGATGCCGCGCCTCGCCTGCCGATTGACCGCTGCTTTACGATTAAGGGCGTCGGTACCGTCGTGACGGGAACGCTGCACGATGCGCCGGTTGCGGTGGGCGACGAGCTGATGGCTTTGCCGTCGCGTACGGTCTGTCGTGTGCGCGGGATTCAGGTGCATGGCGATACGCCGCGCGCGCTGCCTGGGCAACGCGTGGCGCTCAACCTGGTTGGTGACGGTGTCGCGGCACTTGACCGCGGCGAGATGCTGGGCGTGGCAGACCGTTTTGGTCAGACGTTACGCTTTATGATGACGTTCACCTACCTGGGCCGCGAGGGAGCCAAGCCGCGTGTGCTCGAGTCGGGTGCGCGCGTGCACGTGATGGCCGGTACGGCCGAAGTCGTCGGCCGCATCATGCTTTTGGAGGGCGAGGCCCCCATGGCGGCGGGCGAGACCCGTACCGTGCAGGTGCGCTTGGAAAACTCGCTGCCGGTGCGTGCCGGGGACCATGCCGTGGTGCTGTCCTATTCGCCCGTGATGCTTATTGGCGGCGGGCGTGTGTTGCTTTCGCGCTGCCGTCGCTCGCGCGAGCTTGCCGAAGGAGAGCGTGCGCTGTATGCGGCGATCGAGTCCGGCGATATCGCGGGCGGTGTGGGCGCTTGGCTGACGCTGCAGACGCTGCCGGTTACGACGGTTGATGTTGCCGAGGCTTTGGATCTTGGTGTCGGCGAGGCCGATGCCGCACTGCGCGGATTGGTGGCGCAGGGCTCCGTTCGCATGCTTGCCGCGGGCGATGCGGGCCTCTTGGCGGGCGCCGTGGTGCTCGACGCCGCGATGGATGCACTGGCGGCGACCCTGTCAGCCATGCATGCGGCGTCTCCCAAGGAGACGGGCTTTACGCCCGGCGCCGTTGCCCATGCTGCGTGGCCTGCCGCTAATGAAGGCGTTGCCGCGGCTCTGATTGCCGAGGGCTGCTCGCGTGGCGTGTGTGCCGCCGAGGGTGCCGAGGTATTCGACCCGCACTCCGCTGCCGCCGCGGCGCGTGTGGTGCGCGAGGCCTGCGAACGTATCGTTGCCTTGCTGGACGAAGCCGGCCTCGATGCACCGACGTTGCCCGAAGTGGGCGAGCAGTTGCAGCTCGATCGCGACACCATGACGCGTGCCCTGCGCGAGCTTTCGCTCAACCGCTCGATCGTGAAGGTCGAGCGCGACGTTGCCCTGTCCGCTGCCGCCGAGGCCCATGCGCGCGAGCTTGTTGCCGCCGCCATTGAGGCAGCCGGCGGTGCTGCCACCACGAGCGTACTGCGCGAGGCCCTGGGTGTGTCGCGCAAACGTGCCATCAGCATCTTGGAGCACCTGGATGCCGTGCGCTTTACGGTGCTCGACAAGGATGCCGGCGGCCTGAGGTCCCTGCGCTAGATCGGCTGCTCGGTTTGGTAAAATACCGCCGCACTTGGGAACGGATGGGCTCCGGTGGGCTCCGCGGTCCTCAAAACCGTTGCGAGGCGTGCAAAACGTCTTGGATGTGTTCGATTCACATACGTTCCCGCCATACGCTACCAGCGCTTTTGTGCTCGCGGTCTTGCTGCGTGCCGCAAAGGCGCTGTTTTGTTTTTGCACGAGCTTTTCGTAGCGCTGCTATTTCGGTGGCTGTATTTAGCTTCGTGCGCCGGGTTTCGAGCATGCCGATGGAGGTGTTTTGCCGTATGACTACCGTAAGACGTGCCGATCTTTCTTGTGTCGTCCAAGCGGGTGGGCTGTCCTCGCGCATGGGCTGTGATAAGGCTCGCATGGCGTTTTGCGGCGAGCCGCTCATCGAACGCGTGCTGGGTCGGCTGGCGCCAGTTGCCGGCGAGTTGGTCGTGACGACTTCGCGTCCCAGCGAGCTTGCCTACCTTGAGGAGCGCGCGTTTGGCGGCCTGGTGCCGCGA
>CABURG010000202.1 GCA_902493835.1 uncultured Collinsella sp.
GAGCATGGCCCAGTGCACGTCCTCGCCGCGCGGCGCCTCGGTGGCGCCAATAGCGTACTTGTGCGGGGTGTATTCCCAATCCGTGGTGAGGATGGGGCCCGACGGGCAGTTTTCGAGCATGGTCTCGATCATGTCGATCGAATCGTAGACCTCCTGGATGCGAACGGCGGTACGGCCGAAGGCATCGCAGGTGTCGGCCGTAGCGGCGTGCATCTTCTGGACATCCGGATCGGCGTAGCCGTCGAAGGGATGGTCAAAGCGCACGTCGCGGGCATAGCCAGAGCCACGCATGAGCGGGCCGACCGGCGAGAAGTCGCGAGCGATCTTGCGATCCAAGATGCCGATGCCACTCGTACGCTCAATAAAGTTGGGCGTGGAGAGCAGCATATCGACGAGTTCCTGAACCTCGGAGCGCAGCTGGTGGATGGTCGTGAGCGTGGAGAGCTTCTGCTCGGCCAAAATGTCGCGACGCACGCCGCCAATCACGTTGAGGCCGTAGGTCTTGCGGTGACCGGAAAGCTTCTCGGCCAGGTCCATGGACTTCTCGCGGACGCGGAAGAACTGCTGGAAGCCGGAGTCGAAGCCCGTGTAGTGCGATGCCAGGCCAATGTTGAGCAGATGCGAGTGCAGGCGCTCGACCTCGAGCATGATGGCGCGGATGTACTGGGCGCGCGGCGGGACATGAATGCCCTGGGCGCGCTCGACGGCCTCGGCATAGGCCACCGAGTGGGCGCAGCCGCAGATGCCGCAGATGCGGTCGGCGAGGAACGTCACGGCGTCATAGTTCAGGCGCGTCTCGGCGACTTTCTCCATGCCGCGGTGCACGTAGAACAGACGGTAGTCGGCGTCGACGATCGTCTCGCCCTCGACGAACAGGCGGAAGTGGCCAGGCTCGTCGGAGGTAATGTGCAGCGGGCCCATGGGGACGAGCGTGGTCTCCTTGCCCTTGGTGTCGGCCAAGAACTCGTAGTTTTCCATGTCGCTCGCGGGAGCGGGGCGGAAACGGTAATCCATCGAATCCTTGCGCAACGGGTACAGCCCGCTGGGCCAATCGTCGGGAAGCACCAGGCGACGGCGGTCGGGCAGACCCTCGGGAATCAGGCCAAACATATCGCGCAGCTCGCGCTCGCCCCACACGCAGGCGGGGACGAACGGCGTCACGGACGGGAACGTCATCTTGGCGGGGTCGACCTCGGCACGCACGGTAACCCAGCCGGGGTCCTCCCCCTCCATGGAGATGACGTAGTACACGGCGTAACGGCCGCACAGGCTGCGCTCGTCGTTGCCGACAATCACAGGAATCCAGCCGTAGCGCTCGTAATACAGGTAGTGGACGGCCTCGGGCAGACGGTCCAGCTTGACGGTGATCGTCAGCTGGTCCTCGCACTGCCATTCGACCTTCTCGATAGCGCCCGGCACTGCAGCACGCAGGGCCTCGACGTGGCTTTCGCAGCGACGAGCGTAGTCCTTCTTTTCAGGTTCTGCCATGGTGCTAATTCACCTCACTTGTCTTGGTCTGGGAACTGAACACCATGCGGTAGAGAGGGGCCTCGTGGAGCTCTTCGACGCTCTGGTTCAAAACGACGGACGTTGCATCCTCGACGCCGCTCGTGATGGCGACCGGGGTGGCGATACCGAACCACATGACCACGATCGCGAGGGCGATCTCGGGGATGATCATGAGGGCGGGCACCTCGTGGCGCTTCATGCCCTCGGGCGCCTTGCCGAAGATGGACTTGAGCGCGATGCCGGTAAGGGCGAAGTACACGCCGGTGAGGCCGATGGCCACGAGCACGACCACCCAGATGGGACCGGACTGAACGCCGGCCACGAAGGTGAGGAACTCGGAGATGAACAGGGCGAACGGCGGGAAGGCGGCGAGCGCGAGCAGGGCGATGATGGTGAGCGCTGCCGTGACGGGAGCGATCTCGACGACGCCCTTGATCTTGTTCAGGTCGCGGGTGTGGTAGATGTGCTGGATGTTACCGGCCATGCAGAAGGCGAGCGCCTTCGTGAAGCCGTGGAAGATGCAGTGCAGCAGGCAGGCGGCGATACCGAGCGGGCCACCGATACCCAGGCACAGCGCGACCACGCCGACGTTGTCGACGGAGGAGTACGCGAAGCGGCGCTTGATATCGTCCTGCTTGAAGATGCACAGGGCAGCCACCAGGATGGACAGCGTGCCCAGGATGAGCAGGAGCGTTCGCGGATAGGTGTCGCCCACCGTGATGATGGACAGGGAGTAGAAGCGGATGATCACCAGCATGGCGCACTTGAGCAGCACGCCCGAGAGCAGCGCGGAGACCGGGCTCGGAGCCTGGGAGTGCGCGTCGGGCAGCCAGGTGTGCATGGGGAACAGGCCCGCCTTGGTGCCGAAGCCGATGACGATGAACGCGAACGCGAGGCGCACGAGCATCGGGTCGAACTGGTCGGCGTAGGGCATGATGGAGGTGAGGAAGGCGGCCTCATGCGCGTTGGGCATGATATCGGCGGCGTTCGCGTAGATGAGCAGCGTGCCGAACAGGCCGAAGGCCACACCGGCGGTGCAGACCATCGCGTACTTCCAAGACGCCTCGAGCGCCTGCTTGTTCTTGTAGATGCCCACGAGGAACACGGTCGACAGCGTAGTGGCCTCGACCGCCGCCCAGGTGAGGATGATGTTGTTGGACAGGCAGGCGAGCAGCATCGTGAAGACGAACAGGCTGAACAGCGCGTAGTA
>CABURG010000203.1 GCA_902493835.1 uncultured Collinsella sp.
CCCATGCCGGAGAGACCCTGCCGACGTTGCCCCGGACCGCCCGTGGTCCGGCATCGGCGTATCGAGTGCATGCGGCGAAACATACACTCGGTAGAGTTTCTCCAACGATATACAGGTTAAATATACGCAGTTGCAGGGGGCAAACTTGAGCATAGGCCCTGCAATACGAGTGTATTGCAGGGGTTTGGGCTGGTTGGGATTATTCTCTGGAAGCTATAAAGGCGAGTGTATTACACGCGTACGCCCAAGAAAGATTTCACGCTCATTTCTGAAGGATGTAGTACGTTTGTAATATCGTTTACACTCAATTACTCTAGTGCAATAAAGTAGTGGTTGTAAGATTGGCTATTATTAGCCGTTGCTGTATATGACTATTCATATTGCACGCTCATTAAGGGAGGCCAGTGATGTCATCGACTCAAAAACGAGCCATCCTGCAGGTGCGCATTCGCGAGGAAGACAAGCAACATGCCGAGCGTCTCTACGACGCCATGGGCACATCGCTCGCCGAGGCCGTCCGTCTTTTTGTCGCGCAGAGCATTTTGATGCGCAAGCTTCCCTTTCAGCCGGTCGCCGTGCGCTCAAAGGACGGCACCGCCGCCTATGGATCGCTCAAAGCATATGGGGACCCCAATCGCCGCTCCGAGGAGCGTAACGCCTGGATTGAGTACCTTGCTACAGAAAGCGACGATTCGATTTTGGGTCCCGAGGAAGTAGATATCCATGAGTAGCACCATCATCGACGAGACCGTCATCCTACGCTACCTGCTTGACAACGACGAGGTCCTGTCACCGCGCGCCGCCAAGGTCATCGCCACGCGCACCGCTCGCGTCTACCCCGAGATCATCACGCGCGTCGCCGTTACGCTGCGTGACGTCTACAAGGTCCCGCGTGTGGAGATTGCGACGGCCATGAGAAGGCTGCTCGATGACGTCATGGTCGACGAGCCCACCGTTGTCGCCCTTGTCATCAAACTCTTTGGCAAGACTCATATGGACTTTACTGACTGTCTGCTTGCCGCCCGTACCGCCATCTACAACGATGATGTCGTGAGCTTTGGCAAGCCCATCATCCAAGGCATGATCGATTACCGCCGCAAGCGCCAAACCGCCGCCGACGCCCGCGACCGCGCCGCCGAATCCCGCAGCCGCAGCACCGACTCCACCATCGACAAACTCCGTCACCGCCCCCGCAGCTAACCCCATCCCCATCTGAGTTGCGGTGAAATAGTTCCTGGTTGGGCTTATTCGAGCTTTTCAGGAACTATTTCACCGCAACTTTCTGTAAGGGTGGTTTTTAGTGCCACCGAGGGGCACTAATCAACCGTTTGCCGATATGTTTGACTCTGGCTCATGGCTCTGACCTGCCCCGTCAAGCTTTTGGTCAGTTCATGGCAAGGTCTGGCGGACCAAATATGGGATAGCGTAGTGTCATTCACTCCCCCCTCGAGACCATGGGGTCGAAAATGAGTCATGATAAACGCTGTTCCAAACCGCAAGCAGAGCTGTTCTTCCGGTTATTCGAGGCCCATCATGGCGGGCACCTGTTTATAGCTACCAAAAAATGGGACGAACGCTGTGCCTACGCGCTCATGCAAAAAGAGATGATTATTCGACTCTACAACCATGTCTACGCTGATCCCGCGTATTGGAATGACCTCGGCGTCGAAGATCGCATCTTTCAATTGGCATCCGCTATTGCGGTCGTTGAACCGGATGCCGTGTTTTGTGGAGCAACGGCGGCGCTGCTCTATGGCATCGGTTCTGCATATTCGCTTCTCGACAAGGTGCAAGTGCTGCTACCGCGTTCCACCAGACGCGATATGTACGAATTCGTTGAATACCGACGCTGGCGACCGGGCGACGTATGGCAGCTCGGCCCGTTTACGCTAACGGATCCATATCGCACGGTGGTCGACATCGCCCGAACGAGCGCTTTTCGATATGCACTAGGCTATATCGACGGGTTGGCTCGTGAGTACGGTGTCGAGCGTGAAGAATTGCGTGCATATGCACAAGCGAACTGCCGCGGATTGCACGGCATCGCGCGCGCATTTGACGTTTTTGAACACATGGATGGCAGGTCGGATAACGGTGGAGAATCCGAAGCACGAGCGGCAATGATTATGGCAGGAGTTGCCGCTCCCGAACTTCAGGTTGAAATCACTCGACCGGGAAACGCCGGCTATTATTTGGCAGATTACGGCTGGCAGATGCCAAACGGCTCTTGGATGCTGGCTGAGCTGCATGGGCTGGGCAAGTTTGAGGGCGATGCCCAAAATGATCCGGAACATACTGCGGCAAAAACCTATCGAGCTGCCCTCGTGCGCGACGCGAACCTGCGTGCTATGGGCCACAACGTCATTCATTTCAAGCTCTCAGACACCTACGATGTCAAAGCGTTCGGCTCCATGATGCGCGGCTACGGTATACCGACCACAAAACCCTACGCAGACTCCTGACCGGCCGCCCTCATCTTCTCGACAAAAGAACCCATCATCGACCCAGCCCGCTCGGCCTCAATAAGTTGCGGTGAAATAGTTCCTGGATAACAGCTATTGCGGCTAATCGGGGGTGCGGACGATTTCTTGGACCGCGCCTAGGCGTATCCAAGCTTCCTGCGGTACTCCATCGGGCTCAGCCACCCGAGGGACTTCTTGATCCGCTCCTCACGATAGTACACGAGGTA
>CABURG010000204.1 GCA_902493835.1 uncultured Collinsella sp.
CACGTCGCACTACACCATCTTCGAGGGTCTCTGCCCCGACTGCCGGTAGATGTTCGGGACATGCCTACTCGGCAAGCAGGCGACGCAGTTCTTCTTCGACCGTGTGCGCGTAGCGGACGCGGTCGTTGATGCCACGCATAGAGGGATTGCAGCTCTCCATTAGATAAGGATGGCCCACGACGTTGAGCATGTCGCGGTCGTTTTCGTTATCGCCAAACGCCATCATCTCGTCGGGCGAAATTCCCAGGGCACGGCCGTAATCGGCAAGCGCGGAACCCTTGCCCGAACCAAAGCCGATAAAGTCCGTCCACTCGGTTCCCGACGTCATCACGTCGACACGGTCGCTAAAGAGGCGCTCAAAATACTCCAGGGCCGCCGGCTGATCCACCTCGGGCGTCTGGAAGGCAATCTTAATGACGTCCTCGTCGATGTCCTCGGGACGGTCGACCACCGCCACATCGCAGTGGACCTCATAGCGCAAATGGTCGACGAACGCATCGTTGCCGCTCATGGTGTAAAGGTGTCCCTCACACGAAAGGGTCACGTCGGCATGGGGATACGCAACCACGGCATTCGCGATATCCATAGCAAGGCTACGCTCCATGGAACGCTTGACAACGGCACGTCTCTCGCTCATCACCAGAGCTCCGTTTTCGCATACATAGGCGAGCTCATCGGCCACCGGGGCAAACAGGTAGCGCAAGCTTGCATATTGACGGCCGCTCGCCGGCATAAACACGATACCGCGACGATGCAGTTCATCGATGAGTTCAAAGGCCTCGGAACGCGGCTCGCGCTCCCCCGGATGCAGCAACGTGCCGTCCAAATCGCATGCAATCAGCTTGATTCCCTCAAGACCCATATGCTTTCCCCCAAAGCACCTCATCAACAGCAAGACGGACTTTGAATAGTTGCCTCTCAAAGTCCATCTTACTCATACGCACGTTAACCGCGCGCCTTTTTTACGATCGTAAAGTCTGGAGCCATACTCACAACGGCATCCGCCGCACTCGACGCAAAGCGCCGATCCGCATCGAGTTCACGGGTAACCACCGAGAGCCGAACGCCCTCGACGCCCCGGAGCATGCGGCCCAAAACAGGCTGCACCGGCGTATACATGCGCACGGTATACTCGTCCGAATCGCCTCGGAAAAGCGGCGCGTGCATATTGCCGATCTCCCAGCACGCATGCGCGAGCGCAATCGGGTCCATGCGGTCGACTTCGACCAAATAAACCTCGGCGCTGCGCAGGCGCACGACAACCGCCACGGGCACCATGCCCGAACGGTCGATGGCGAGCACGTCGCCATCGGCAAGACGACCGCCGTCGGTAGCATCCAGCCGAACATCGACCGTGCGCCCCAGCTCCGTCACGCCCGCAAACGCGCATACATCAGCCCGGTCCCAATCGAGCAGTAGCTCGTCAACTTCAAAGACGCCGCCCAACTTCCGGCGAAGCAGGAGTTCATAGGACGGATCGTTGAGATTTCCCAAGCATGTCGTCGAAACCAAGCGTTCAGGCATACTCTAACCCTCGACCTCGACGAGCTCGATATCAAAGTTGAGGTCCTTGCCGGCCAGCTCGTGGTTGGCGTCGAGCGTCACGGCCTCGGGCGTTACGTCGATGACCACGGCGGGGACGGGCATACCGCTCGGCGTGGACAGGAAAAGCTTCATGCCCTTCTCGATCTGTTCGATGTTGGGAACCTGTTCGGCCGGGAAGGTAATAACCATCTCGGGATTGTGCTCGCCGTAGGCATCGGCAGCAGGAATGTGCACGGTCTTCTTCTCGCCCACCTGCATGTCGACAACAGCGGCGTCGAAGCCCTTGATCATCTGACCGGCGCCGCAGGTGAACTCCAGCGGCTCGCCGCGATCGTAGGAGCTATCGAACTGCGTGCCGTCGTCGAGCGTGCCGCGATAATGAGTCTTGACCTTCTTGCCCTGGTTGGACATGGTAACCTCCGTGATAAGGGCGGCGCACAACGCGGGCCGCCGTGAACATATGGCGCTAACTATACCCTAGTCATACAATTCAAAGACAGTTTGCAAAGAAACGCTGCAACCGGAGGAACCATGGCATATCCCGTATTTGACCTGCACTGCGACACCGCCGACCGCATCGGCTGGGCCACGCTCGATCTCGACCTGCGCTTTACCGCCGGCACCGACGGTTATTTCCCCGGCGACGAAACGCATCCGCAAGATTTCGACCTCATCGAGGGCAACGCCTGCGCCATCTCGCTCGCAAAGATCGACAACACGCCGTGGGCACAGTGCTTCGCCACGTTTGTCCCCGATGAGATTCCCACCGCCCACGCCGCGCGCTTCCAGGCGCAGATCATGGCGCACATGAGCGGCCAGGCAATGCTCAACCACGACCGCATGGTCAACGTACGCAGCGCGGCAGACATTCGCCCCGCGCTCAAAGACGGCAAGGTCGCCTGCATCCACACCATCGAAAACGCCACGTTCTTTGCCGAGGACCCCGCGCTGATCGAGGTGCTTAAGAGCCTGGGCGTGCTTATGTCGTCACTCAGCTGGAACGCGCAGGGACCGCTCGCGAGCGGCCACGACACCCACGCCGGCCTCACCGCCGCCGGCATCGAGGCACTTACGCAGATGGAGCACGCCGGCATGGTACTCGACGTCTCCCACCTCAACGATGAGTGCTTTGACGAGGTC
>CABURG010000205.1 GCA_902493835.1 uncultured Collinsella sp.
CGCCGATCGCCAGATGGGTATCTCCGCACTGTTCATGGGCTGCATCGGCATCACCGAGGGCGCTATCCCCTTCGCGGTCAAGGACCTTGGCCACACCCTGCCCGGCATCTGCATCGGCTCTGCCGTGGGTGCGGCGCTCGCCGCCTTCCAGGGTATCGACTGCTACGTCCCGCACGGTGGCTTTATCGTCGCCCTTGCCACCAACAACGTCGCGCTGTTCTGCCTGGACATCGTGATTGGCTCCGTGGTCGCCGCTGCAATCCTGATTGCCATGAAGCCCACGCTCGATAAGCAGGCCAAGTAAACCTTTAAGGACTCCGGTTGTGCGGAGGGATGGATTTGACTCCGCACAACCGCCCCTACACAACAAAATCCATCCGTACTGATAGGGCCCGCATCTGGGTCCCAGGGAACTTTTGTCAAAAATCCTCTGGAGAAGGAGAACAAAATGTCCAACCTCACCATCCGCCAGGCCGTTCAGGGCATGCTCAAGCTGCAGGATAGCGGCGATCACGCAACCATGGTCGGCATTGGCCCCATGAGCCCCAACCTGATTCAGGCCGTGTTCGAGCTTGCCAAGGACGAGGATTTCCCGCCCATGTTTATCGCCAGCCGCAACCAGGTCGATATGGACGAGATGGGCGCCGGCTACGTCAACGGTTGGGACCAGACGCGCTTTGCCGCCGACATCAAGAAGGTCGCCGACGAGGTGGGTTACACCGGCCCGTACTACCTGTGCCGCGATCACGGCGGTCCGTGGCAGCGCGACGAGGAGCGTAACGCCCACCTGCCCGAGGACGAGGCCATGGAGCTCGCCCGCAAGTCCTTCGTCGCCGACATGGAGGCAGGCTTTGACCTGCTGATGGTCGACCCCACCAAGGACCCCTATCAGATCGGCAAGGTTATTCCGCTCGACGTGGTGCTTCGCCGCACGATCGATCTTATCGACTACCTTGAGCAGTACCGTCGCGAGCATAACCTGCCCGAGGTCGCCTATGAGGTCGGTACCGAGGAGACCAATGGCGGCTTGACCTCTACCGATAAGTACGAGGAGTTCATTTCTCAGCTGCAGCCCGAGCTCGAGAAGCGCGGCTGCCCCATGCCCACCTTTATCGTCGGTCAGACCGGCACGCTTACCCGTTGGACCGAGCAGGTCGGCCATTACAACTTTAAGAACGCCCGCGAGCTCGCCGACATGGCAAAGCGCTACGGCGTGGGCCTGAAGGAGCACAACGCCGACTACCTGGACGACGCGACGCTGCTCGAGCACATCCCGGCTCACGTGACGGCCTCCAATGTCGCCCCTCAGTACGGCACCGAGGAGACCCGCGCCTACCTCAAGCTCTGCGCTACCGAGCAGATTCTGGTCGACAACGGCCTGTGCGACGATCCCTCCGACCTGTATCACACGCTGCTGGTCAAGGCTATCAAGACCGAGCGTTGGCGCAAGTGGATGACCGGCGACGACGTTAACCTGCAGGTTGACGACATTCTGGCCGACGACGAGCTCAGCCTGAAGATTCTGGATGTCTCCGGCCACTACGCCTTTAACGATCCCGAGGTCAAGGAGCAGGTCGAGAAGCTCTATCGCAACCTCGCTGCCCAGGACATCGACGGCAAGCGCTTTGTGATTGAGCACATCAAGCGCCCGATCAAGCAGTACGTCGTCGGTCTTAACCTCAAGGGCGTCACGAGCCGCATCGAGAAGGCTCTCGAGGACTAAGTAGTTTTTCCTACACGACGCCGGGCCTGGGGCATGTCCCAGCTGCAGACCCGGCACATAGGACAAAGGGGCATCCCCTTTGTCCTTTCTTTTGAGTTTTGGATTCCTCCGAAGGAGTTTGCACCATGAAGTTCTTTATCGATACCGCCAACCTTGACGAGATCGCCGAGGCCAAGAGCTGGGGCTGCCTTGCCGGCGTAACCACCAACCCGTCCCTGTACGCCAAGACCGGCGGCAAGCTTGCAGACTTTGAACCCCACATGCTCAAGATCGCCGAGCTTTGCGAGGGCCTGCCCGTGTCCGCCGAGTCCACCGCGACCACTGCCGAGGGCATGATCGAGGAGGGCAAGCGCCTTGCCGCTCTGGCTCCCAACATCGTGGTTAAGCTACCCGTGTGCGAGGCCGGCCTCGCCGCCTGCCGCGCGCTGGCCGATGCAGGCGTGCGTGTCAACATGACGCTCGTCTTCTCGCCGACGCAGGCCCTTATGGCCGCCAACGCCGGTGCCCGCTACATCAGCCCGTTTGTGGGACGCTTCGACGACATCGCCGAGGACGGTATCTCGCAGCTCGACAACGTTGTGACCTGCATCAAGAACTATGACTGGACTGGCAAGAACGTCGACGACACCGTCGAGATCATCACCGCATCTGTCCGCACGCCCAATCACGTGACCCAGGCGGCGCTGCTCGGTGCCGATATCGCGACCGTCCCCATGGCCGCTCTTAAGAAATGCCTGCATCACCCGCTGACCGACCAGGGCCTTGCCTCGTTCGAGGCTGACTGGAAAAAGGTCGTCGAGGCACAGTAACGATGGTTCTGCCGGCCCAGCATTTGTTGAGGTAAGATAACGTAACCTTTTTTGCAGAGGGTGTTATCTTACCTCTTTTTGATGTATGTTAGATAGCATAACTCTTTACGTCGGCTCCAATCTGTCTGAAATAGGAGATA
>CABURG010000206.1 GCA_902493835.1 uncultured Collinsella sp.
CCCCATGCCGTCCTCCGTCGCCAGGAGGAAGAGCTCGACCTTCTCCCTGCTGTACATGCGAACCTCCAGTCCGGACCGCCCCGCGGTCCAACTTTCTGTCCGCACCCCCAAAGGCCCATTCTAGGAACTATTCCACCGCAACTTAGATTAGGAAACCGCGTAACCTTAAAGCTCCAGTTCGTTTAGACGAAGGATTGCCACGATGTAAATCTTGAGTGCTTGCTTGAGCTGCTCCTCGTTGGCGCACTCGTTGGGGCCGTGCATCTGGCCACCCCATGCGGGCAGCTCCAGGCCGGTCTCCTCGGGGCCAAACGAGACGGCGCGGGCAAAGTTGCGTGCGTACGTGCCGCCGCCCATGGCAAAGGGCTCGGCATGCTTGCCCGTAAACTCGTTGTAGGTATCGATAAGCACCTTCACGGCCGGATCGTCGGCAGACACCGAGAACGGCACCTTTGCACGACCCACACGGTACGTCACACCAAAGCGGCCCACGAGCGGCTCGAGCTGCTCGCAGATGGTATCGGCACTGGTGCTATCGGGGAAGCGCACGTCGATGACCTGCTCGATGTGGCCATCCGCCACACGGATGACGCCAGGGTTGCAGGTGAGCGGGCCAAACGCGGGGCTCGTCGCATCGATACCCAGGCCGCGGCCGTAGGCATCCGCATGCACAAAGGCCAGGAACTTGACGAACTCGTGCTCGGCAGGCGTCAGCAGGCGCTCGTCGCGTGCACCAAACGCGTCCTCGGCCTCGCGCAGATACGCCACGATGAGGCCGACGGCATTGATCGTTCCCTCGGGCATCGAGGCATGACCGCCAATGCCGTGGGCGAAAATCTGCGCATGCCCGTTATCCAGCTTCGTGATCTCCAGGCGGTCGGCGTTCTCAACGGGCGCCGGCAGCTCATCGGCGGCAATCGCGAGCTCGCAGATAGACTGCGACGGAATGGCGTTGCTCGCCTCGGCGCCGCTCCAGGACACAATGCGCCCGCCGTCGATCTTGGGGCTCACAAACGTCGCCCCAAACTGGCCCTTCTCGGCATTGCAAACCGGGAACTCGGCATCGGGCGTAAACAGAAAGTCGGGGTCTGCGTGGTTCTCCAGATAATGGTGAACGTCGGACATGCCCACTTCCTCATCGCAGCCCAGCAGCGCGCGGAAGGTATAGCGCGGCACAATGCCGTGCTTGAGCAGGTAGGCGCCGGCGTAGAGCGACAACACCGCCGGACCCTTGTCGTCGATCACGCCACGGCCGAGCAGCCAGCCCTCGCGGCGCTCCATCGCAAACGGGTCGGTGTTCCAGCCGGGGCCAGCGGGTACCACGTCCACATGGCAGATAGTCGCGAGCTGCTTATCGCCGCGGCCCGGGATATCGGCGATGCCCACAAAGCCCTCGTCATCGCTCGTCTGGTAGCCGAGTTTTTGCGCGATACCGAGCGCGCAATCGAGCGCATCACGGACCGGGCGGCCAAACGGCGCATCGGGCTCTGCATCGACAGCAACTGCCACGGACGGATAGCTCACCAGCTGCTCGATATCGGCGACGACATCTTCCCAGACCTCGTCGACATACTCGGCGACGCTCTGCTCCACCTGATTCATGGATGACCTCCTTACCAATGAGCGGCGAGCGCGCTCGCCCCTCACATTACGTCATTAGATAGCGAAAAGTTTAGCAAGCTCGGCCACCGAGTGCACCACCGCATCGGCACCCGCCGCCTCGTGCTCGCCCGGCGCCGCCGCGCCCGAATAGATGCCGATGCACGGCACGCCCATCGCGTGCGCGCCCTCGACGTCGTTAAAGCGGTCGCCAATCATCACGGCATCGTCCGCGGTCGCGCCCAGGGCCGCCAGCGCATCGCGGACCGAATCCGCCTTGGTCTCGCGTCCCTGCGGCGGATTCATGCCGACCACGGCTTCGAACTGGCAAAGCCCCAGCTCACGCACCATGTCAATGCACTTTGCCTCCATGCGCGACGTCGCCACGGCCATACGCTTGCCCTGGGCGGCAAGGCCGTCGAGTAACCCGGGAATCCCATCGAATACGGGATACTCCTCCGGCCCCAGCTCATCAAAAAAGGCGCGGTACTCATCGGCCACCACCAGCGACTCCTCGCGGGAAAAGCCGTAAAAGTCGTGAAAGCTCTTCCACAGGGGCGGCCCGATCATGCGGCGCAGATCACCCATCTGCGCCTCCGAAAACCCGCGCGCAGCCAGCGTCTTGCGCGTCGAGGTCATCACCGCCCGGCCCGTATCGCCCACCGTGCCGTCAAAATCGAACAGCACGACCGGCCGTTTGCCTATCTCCAACGCCTCCATCGGCATTCCTCTTCCCCAGTTGACCATTTCCACACCGACACTTCAAACTGTTGACTATTCAACAATTGAACCTAGCAATGTGGAACGACTCTACTATACTTGTCGCACTTTGCTCTCAGAAGGCGGCGCGCAAGCGCCCCAACGAAAGGTGCAATTATGTCTTTTGCCATCATAACCGACTCCACGTCGGACATCTCCCCCGCCCGCGCCCAAGAGCTCGGCATTTACGTGATTCCGCTGCATGTGATTATCGAGGGCGAGGACCTGCTCGACCAGGTGCAGATCACCGCCGAGGAGTACGTCGCCCGCATGGCAGGCTCCGAGCAGCTACCGCACACCTCGCAGCCGAGC
>CABURG010000207.1 GCA_902493835.1 uncultured Collinsella sp.
GCGCACGTACGGCACGATGCAATAGGTGCAGAAATTATTGCAGCCCGTCATGATGGGCACCCAGGCGTGATACTGGGTCTCGCGATGCCACGGCATGCTCATGGCATCCGTATCCTCATGCTCATTGGTGCGGATATGACGCTTGCCATCAAGGAACGCCTCGGCAATGAGCTCGGCCACATGTGCGATGGAATGCGTGCCAAAGATGACATTGACGTTATCGACGTTGGTGAGCAGGCCCTCGCCATCACGCTGCGCGATGCAGCCGCCCACGGCAACCACACGCTTGCCCGAAGGCGAAGGAGGCAGGCTTTTGCAGGAATTGCACTGACCGTACAGGCGAGTATCGGCGGCCTCGCGCACGCAGCATGTCATGAAGACAACAATATCGGCATGCTCGGGATCGAGCGCCATAAGGCAACCATACGAATCGAGCAGACCGCTCACGCGCTCGGAGTCGTGCTGATTCATCTGGCAGCCAAAGGTGCGGATAAAGTAGGTTTTACCGGCAAGAATATCGCGTACAGAACCCTGGTCCATGTGTATAAGTCCTAACAAGGTGGAATAGGCGGAATCAAAGAGCGCGGGCAAAGAGAAAAAACGCTATGCCACAGGCTTAACGTCGTCCATCACAACGTTATCCATAGCAGCTCGATTAATCTGATGAACGTAAATAGAAAGACGGATGGCCGTGCGCGACTCCCCGTTGATGAGGATGTCGGAGAACACCGGCGCGCAGGAAATATCAAACCCGGTCGGAATCAAAAAGCCGCGTGCAATGGCCACAGCCTTAATGGCCTGGTTGACGGCGCCCGCGCCGACACACTGAATATTGACGGGAACACCATCTTTGACCATGCCGGCAATGGCGCCGGCAACGGACGCGGGCGATGATTTGCTTGATACCTTCAGGCAATCCATGAAGAAACTCCTGCGTTTAAAAGTACGTTTTAACTGCAATAACTGTATCGTACCGAACGGACTCGGTAAAGATGCTATTCCTCTTTGGCAAGATCGAACGTCACGGTAATACGATCACGCGAAACACGAATCTTGGGGTCGCCGCAAAGGTTGAGATAGTACCGCGATGCAAGATCGTTAAAGTCGCGCTCGACGGCTCGCGAGAACTGCGCCATGTCGTCCTTGGCGATACGCAGCCCGCGACGATCTTTGGCGAGATCAACCGGAGCAGACGCATGTGAGGACGAATCGCGCTCGCGTAGCAGACGTGCGGTCACACCGCGAACGGGCTTAATCTGGCCCGCCAAGATACGATGCGCCGTACGCTCGGACATCTCAAGGCCCAAACCCGAACAGATACGGATAAAGTCTTCTGCATCCGAAGCAAGACCCAGGCGATCGACCACGGGAAGCTCGGCTTCGTCGTCGATAAACAAAAGACGAGAAGCATCGAGACGGCTTGACGCCTGCGCATGCAGCGTCGCGGCGATCTCGGACGGAGACCCCAGATAGACATCACAGGCGCGCAACTCCTCGAGGGCAAACTCGCAGGCGGCGCGAATGATGTTGTGAGGGCCACGGGCGCAGACATAGTGACCGTCCTCGTCCTTCACGGCCTGAGGCCAACTGGACTGGTCGGCGCGCTCGCCAAGGCGGTCGGTAGCGACGCTCACCTTAAAGACCGAGCCAAGGTCAACATCCGACGCGACAACGCGTGCCTCGTCGGTGTTCTGCTTAATCGAGAACAATGCCATGCCTCGACCGTGAACGCCCCAACGATCCATCTTCATGCTCTCGAGCTTGGAAGTAACGCGGGCATCGAAGATGCGCTCCTGCATATCCTGCGGCACGCCCGAGCCGTTATCCAGGAAGACGAGCGTACGGACGCCATCTTCCTTGGTCGTGGCGAGATAGACCTTGTCGGCGCCGGCATCACGAGCGTTGCGCAGCATTTCGATGACAATATCCTCGACATGCTGAATGTCGTGCTTTGCCTGGCGCCGCTCGGCCTCCGAAACGCGGAGGCGGACATACCCCTCGCCAAGGTTCTCCTCGACGCGAAGGTTGCCCTCCCCCGACATCGACGCGATAAATGAGATGAGCTCGTTCGCGTCGTTCATGTTATTTAGCGATATCGACAGCGCGGCTCTCGCGAATCACGACGACGCGCACCTGACCGGGATACTCCATCTCTTCCTCGATCTGATGGGCGATGTCATGAGCCAAGACCGTGGACTGAGCATCGGAAATCTTGTCCGGCTGAACCATAACGTGGACCTCACGACCAGCCTGCATGGCATAGGTACGCTCGACGCCGTCATGGGAGTTGGCAATCTCCTCGAGCTTCTCAAGGCGCTTGATGTAGTTCTCGGCCGATTCGCGACGGGCACCGGGGCGAGAGGCAGAAACGGCATCGGCAGCCTGGACCAGAACATCGAGCACCGTGTTGGGGTCGACGTCGGCGTGGTGAGCCTCGATAGCGTGAACGATAACGGGCTTCTCGCCATAGCGACGGGCGAGCTCGGCGCCGATAACGGCATGCGGACCCTCGACATCATGGTCGATAGCCTTGCCAAGATCGTGCAGCAGGCCGGCACGCTTGGCGGTCACAACGTCCAGGCCAAGCTCAGAA
>CABURG010000208.1 GCA_902493835.1 uncultured Collinsella sp.
CCGCTGCGCCTGTCGAGGCCAGCGAAGTTCCCGTTGTCGATCCGGCTTTGCGCCCGCACCGTCGCGGTCGCAAGCCCAAGGCCTTCGTCGAGGCAGAGAAGGCCGCAGCCGCAGCTGCAGCCGCTCGGGATGCTGCGGCGACCGCCGAGTCTGCAACCGCTGCCGATGCACCCGTCCAGGATGCTACGACTTCCGAGGCCGCTCCCGCCGATGTCGAGCCCGCCGACGTCCGTCCTGGTCGCAGCCATCGTACTGCTGCTAAGCGCACGTCCAAGGCCAAGACTGCCAAGAAGGGTGCGTCCGAGGATTCCGCCGAGACGACCGCCGATGCATCGACTGATGCCGCCGAGCCCCAAGACGTCGAACAGTCTGCGTCCGAGAAGCCCAAGCGCGGTCGTAAGAAGTCCGCTAAGGCCAAGGCGTCCGAGCAGCAGGCCGAGGCCGAGCTGCAGGGCGATTCCAAGGCCGAGGCCAGCGATGATACTGCGGCTAACGCCGATGCCGCCGCAACCGATGGCGCCGCGCCCGCCGAGGCCGAAGACGGCGCTCGCCCCAACCGTCGCCAGCACAAGCGCAACGACGAGCGCAACGAGCGCAAGGACGAGCGCAACAACGACCGCCGCAACCGCCAGCGCGATCGCAAGCAGCGCAACAAGGAGCGTAATGCCGCTCCCACCGAGCCCACGCTTTCGCGCGACGAGCTCGCGGCCATGAAGGTCGCCGAGCTGCGCGAGAAGGCCAAGGAGTTCGAGATTGAGACGACCGGCAAGAAGAAAGCCGAGCTCGTCGAGGAGATCTACGTCACCGCCGCGAAGGCCGAGGGCTTCCGCGACATCAAGGGCATCCTGCAGATTCGTCCGGACAGCTCCGGTATCATCCATGCCCATGGCTACATGAAGTCCAACGACGACGCCTTCGTGCCCGCCTACCTCATCCGCTCCGCGCGTCTGCGCACGGGCGACGTCATCGAGGGCTCGCTTCGTCCTTCGCGCGGCGGCGACAAGCGCGCCGGCCTCGCCAAAATCACGACCGTCAACGGTCTAGACCCCGAGCAGATTCGCAACCGCCCCAAGTTCGGTGACCTCACCCCGGTCTATCCCAACGAGCCGCTGCGCATGGAGCATGGCAAGGACTCCATTACCGGTCGCGCCATCGACATCGTGTCGCCGATCGGCAAGGGTCAGCGTGGCTTGATCGTGTCCCCGCCCAAGGCCGGCAAGACCACAATCCTCAAGAAGATCTGCCAGTCTATCTCGATTAACAACCCCGAGGTGCACCTCATCTGCCTGCTCGTCGACGAGCGCCCCGAAGAGGTCACCGATATGCAGCGTTCCATCAAGGGCGAGGTTGTGGCGTCGACCTTCGATATGCCCGCCGACAACCACACTCGTGTGGCAGAGCTCGTCATCGAGCGCGCCAAGCGCATCGTGGAGCTGGGCGGCGATGTCGTGGTGGTGCTCGACTCCATCACGCGTCTTGCCCGCGCCTACAACTTGGCGGCGCCCGCCTCAGGCCGCATCCTTTCGGGCGGCGTCGATTCGGCGGCACTGTATCCGCCCAAGCGCTTCCTGGGCGCAGCCCGCAATATCGAGAACGGTGGCTCGCTCACCATCCTGGCCTCTGCCCTCATCGACACCGGCTCCAAGATGGACGAGGTCATCTTTGAGGAGTTCAAGGGCACCGGCAACATGGAGCTCAAGCTCGACCGCGACCTGGCCGACCGCCGCATCTTCCCGGCTATCGACCCCGTTGCCTCCGGTACGCGTAACGAGGACCTGTTGGTTGACGAGCAGATGCGTCCGTTTGTCTTTGGCCTGCGTCGCATTCTTGCCGGCATGAACAACACCGAGCGCGCAGCTGCGTCGTTTATCAAGGGTCTTAAGGGCACCAACACCAACCAGGAGTTCCTGGTGCGTTCGGCCAAAAAGCACAGCGACTACGAGCAGACGTTCTAGGTTGTCATCCACACGCAGCGATAGTCATCAATGCAATAAAGGGTCGGGGCTTTGAGCCTCGGCCCTTTTCTATATCGCCGCTCCGCGCTTATTTTTGACCATAAGACTGGCAAGCAGCAGGTTTCCCGTTTCAATCCGACATCGTCGCTTGCAATCGACAGGGCGGTTTCGCATAATAGCTTTTAAGCTTCGCGACGGATAACGCAGATGAAACGAACCATATACCGTTGCTTTGGGGCATAGCCCCGCTTCATCTTCTCTCGCGCAGCCAACTGAATGATGCGATTTGGGTGCTGGAAGATGGGGAGAGCTCATGGCTTCTTCTGATGCAACACAACGAGCAGTCCTTGCCGGACTTTCGTGCGGGATCGGCCTTGCCGCTCCCGTGGTTATGTATGCCGCGACGCTGCCGTTTTCGTCTGTGAACGAGACGGTCGTGGCGGGTGCGGTTCCCTTCGCCGTGGGCGCGGTGGCGGGCGTGGGCATCTATGCCGCCTCGCTGGGTATCTCCGAGTATCGTGCGCAGCGTGAAGAGCGTCTGTTCCAGCCCGATGCCATGGGCGGTGCCGCCAATCTCAATCAGCATCAAAGCGAGTTCAAGACCGCCTCGATTTCAGCTCAGCAGCAGGATGCG
>CABURG010000209.1 GCA_902493835.1 uncultured Collinsella sp.
TAGCACGGCGGGGCCAGCGGCAAGTCAAAAGACCATACACTTACGGGCGAAGGACCACCAAACTGAGCTAGGCAGCCGGGCAGATCTTCTTGAAGAGCTCGATGACGTCGTCGAGCGTCGCCTCGCGCGGGTTGCCCGGGAAGCAGGCGTCGGCCATGGCGTCCTTGGCCAGGACCTCGATCTCGTCGGCCTTCATGGCCTCGCAGACGTGCGGGATGTTCACGTCAGCGGAAAGCTGCTTGACGGCGGCGATGGCAGCATCGGCAGCCTCGTCGGTGCTCATGCCCGTGGTGTCAACGCCCATGGCGACGGCAACCTTGGCCAGGCGCTCGGCGCAAACCGGCTTGTTGAACTCCATGGCGATCGGCAGCAGCATGGCGCAAGCGACGCCGTGCGGGGTGTCGTAGTGAGCAGACAGGGTGTGAGCCATGGCGTGGTCGATGCCCAGGCCAACGTTGGAGAAGCCCATGCCGGCGACATACTGGCCAAGGGCCATGCCCTCGCGGCCGGAGCCGGGCTGACCGGACTTGGCCTCGGCGACAGAGTCACGCAGGTTCTCGCTGATCAGCTTAATAGCCTCAAAGTGGAACATGTCAGAGAGCTCCCAAGCACCCTTGGTGGTGTAGCCCTCGATGGCGTGGGTCAGAGCGTCCATACCAGTGGAAGCGGTCAGGCCGGCGGGCATGGAAGCCATCATGTCAGGATCGACGACGGCGACCTCGGGAGCGTCGTTGGTGTCGACGCACACGAACTTGCGGACCTTCTCGGGGTCGGTGATGACGTAGTTGATGGTCACCTCGGCAGCGGTACCGGCGGTCGTCGGCACAGCGATGGTGAACACGGCGTGGTTCTTAGTGGGAGCAACGCCCTCGAGGCTGCGGACATCGGCGAACTCAGGGTTGTTGATGATGATGCCGATGGCCTTGGCGGTGTCCATGGAGGAGCCGCCGCCGATGGTCACGATAGCGTCAGCCTCGGCGGCCTTGAAGGCCTCGACGCCGTCCTTGACGTTCTGGATGGTGGGGTTGGGCTTAATCTCGGAGTAGAGGCTCCAAGCGATGCCGGCGGCGTCGAGCTCGTCGGTCACCTTAGCGGTAACGCCAAACTTGACCAGATCGGGATCGGAGCAGACGAAGATCTTCTTGTAGCCACGACGCTGGAGCTCGCCGGGGATCTCCTTGATGGCGCCGGAACCATGATAAGAGATGGTATTGAGAACGAAACGATTAGCCATTGATAGCCTCCCATCGTGTGCGGGGCACCCATTACGCCCCACGCTATGAGTCCCATCCTAACGCTTTTGAAACGAAAAACACGTGAGAACGTCAAATTTGTTAAAGCGTTTCAACAGATGATGAAAAATATTGCGGCAAAGGGACAGCCCCTTTGCCGCATTCGGTTACTTTCGACAGCCCTCTTTCCAAGCCTCGGCCGCAACCTTCCAGCGTAAGCGCAAGTCGCGCTCGCGGTCGATGAACATGATGGCAAACGCGACAAACAGCAGCAAGCTCGCCACGACGATGGCGTGCAGGCCCATGCGCTCAATACACCAGTTGCCCAACACGGCGCCAAACACAAAGGTAAAGATCACGCCAAAGTACAGCAGGCCGTTTTCCAAAAAGCCGCGCCTGTGGGTGATGATGTAATCGTCCACGTTTTGCAGCGCGTTGCGCAAGTTGCCGATGCACATGGTCGTAGCGATGCCGTGACCGTGGATCTTGCGGAAGCTCTCGACCTGCATGCCGCAGGCAAACGAGGTGAGGCAGTTGGCGAGCAGGTTGAAATTGCCGCCCGGGATAAAGCTCACACCCAGCAAGATGACGGCTTCAAAGAACACCGTCACTTGGCGCCAGTGAATCACGCTGCCAAACCGTTCGTGTACCAGGTCGGCAAGCATAATGCCCACGGCAAACGACACCACAGGGAAGAAGTAGCGCCCCGCAAGTGCCCAATTGCCCTCCGAGATGCTCACGCCCACAAGCAGGATGTTGCCCGTCTGCGCGTTTGCGAAAACATGGTCGCGCCCAATGTACGAATACACATCCATAAAGCCGCCGGCGAGCGCCAGGATAATGCCCAGTTCGATGGATTCCGATATCTGTTTGGCACGCTGCATCGTCGTGCATCCTCCTTGTTGACGACCCTCTCGTGCGTTGGCGGAAACATAGCCGCCGTTCATACTGTAACCCATTGACAACATGGCGTGCGCGCGAGACGGCTCCTTCGACACGGGGATACACAGTCTGGAAACAAACGGCACCCGCATCGACACGCCGATCCGCCAGCCCATGTACTCCACCAGTCTTTTTAG
This sequence comes from uncultured Collinsella sp., assembly GCA_902493835.1. GTDB lineage: Bacteria > Actinomycetota > Coriobacteriia > Coriobacteriales > Coriobacteriaceae > Collinsella. Next base: position 2,312 of record CABURG010000209.1, read on the forward strand.
CCCCGTCCCAAAAAGACTGGTTACAATTACGTGCAGCATACAAACACCGGGAGGGATCGTGGCAAAAAAGCCTCAGCACGCTCAGAATAACCAGCGCAGTCAGCAGGGCAAACAGGGCCAGCAGCAAAAGCGCGGCGGCAAGGCCCAGGGCGGCCACGCCGCTCATACCCCGGCAGCGCCCGCCCGTCCTTGGCGCCCGGGCCGCGATAAGTTCCTCCCCGTCAGCCGCGCCGATA
>CABURG010000210.1 GCA_902493835.1 uncultured Collinsella sp.
ATCGATCGTGCTGGTTGATGTACCGTGAGCCATCGTATCACGCGCGGGCCCGCGGCGGCAGGGAAGCCTGATGTGCGGTGGCCGTGGGGCGGGGAGCGTGTAAACTGGTGTGAGCAAACCGTGCCCAGCCTAAAGCGAGGTATTCAATATGTCTGACAAGCGCCGTACCTTTGCCGTCATCGACGGCAACTCGCTCATGCACCGCGCCTTCCACGCCGTGCCGCCCACCATGAATGCGCCGGACGGGCGCCCCACCAACGCGATCTTCGGCTTTCTGAACATGTTTCTCAAGATGATCGATGCCTTTAACCCCGACGGTGTGGTCGTGGCGTTTGATAAGGGCAAACCGCGCGTGCGCATGGAGATGCTGCCGCAGTATAAGGCGCAACGCCCGCCCATGGACCCCGATCTGCATGCGCAGTTTCCGATGATCAAGGAGCTGCTCACCGCGCTCAACGTGCCGATTCTGCAGTCCGAGGGCTGGGAAGGCGACGATATCCTGGGAACCATGGCGCGCCTGGGTGAAAAGGCCGGCTGCGACATGCTGCTGGTGACCGGCGACCGCGACATGTATCAACTCGTGACCGAGCACGTCAACGTGGTCTCGACCCGTAAGGGCCTGTCCGACGTGGCGATCATGACGCCCGAGAGCGTGGACGACCTGTATCACGGCATTACGCCGGCGCTCGTGCCCGATTTTTACGGTCTAAAGGGCGATACGTCGGACAACATTCCCGGCGTACCGGGCATCGGCCCCAAAAAGGCGAGCGCGCTCATCGCACAGTACGGCAGCTTGGACGAGGTCATCGCGCATGCCGACGAGGTCAAGGGCAAGATGGGCGAGAACCTGCGTGCGCACATCGACGATGCGCTGCTGAGCCGCAAGGTCGCAACCATTCGCACCGATGCGCCCGTCGAGCTCGACTTTGACGAAACGTCCTTCCCGGCGTTTTCTGCCGACGAAGTGTCCGCGGCGCTGGGCACGCTTGGTATCACCGCCATGCAGAACCGTTTCTTGGCGCTGATCGGCGGCGAGGGTGGCGCTGCTGCCGCTGCTAGAACGTTTGAGATGCCCACGATTGAGCGCACCGCTGCCGGCGATGCCGAGGCGCTTGCTGACGTGGCGTCCGAGGTTTCGCGTGCGATCGAGGCGGGCGAGTGGGTCGCCGCCGTGGTGGACGATGACAAGGAAGAGGGCGCGCTCTTTGGACTGACGCGCACGCTGTGGTTGGCGACGTCCAAGGGCCTCTTCGCGCTCGAGGAGGGCGACAGCTGCGCGGCGGCTGAGGTTGAGGGCTTCAACTTCGTTCACGGCGTGATTGCTGGCGTGCTCGCGCGTCTGTTTATGGAGGGTCGCGTGGCGAGCCCGGATATGAAGGTGCTGTTGCACGAGCTTTCGCCCATCGATTCTTCTGAGCCCGAGCTCATGGATCCGCTCGCTGCCGATTCCACGCGTATCTTCGATACCGTGGTCGCCGCTTACCTGCTGGATTCCGATCGCTCCGAGTTCGATGAGGCATATCTTGCCGATACGTATCTGCAGATGGCGCTGCCTGCGGTGCGTGGCGCAGAGGGTGCCGGCGAGGACGCTCCAGCGCCTGCCGCCCGTACTGCGGCTCTGACGCTGGCGCTCGTGACGCCGTTGCGCGAGTGCATGGCCCGTGAGAATGCCGCCAACGTGTTCGATGGCATCGAGATGCCGCTCGTTCCGGTGCTTGCCAAGATGGAGCGCGCGGGCATGCTCGTGGACCCCGATCGCCTGCGCAGTCTGTCCGAGGGTCTGGCGACCCAGATCACCGAGGTCGAGCGAAGCATTCGCGACCTTGCCGGTGATGAGACCTTTAATATTGGCAGTCCCATGCAGCTGTCGCATGTGCTCTTTGATGTGATGGGGCTTCCGACCAAGGGCCTCAAGAAGACTAAGCGCGGCTATTATTCGACCAACGCCAAGGTGCTGAGCGACCTTGCGCGTGACCACGAAATCGTGCGTCTGATCTTGGACTGGCGTGAGAAGTCTAAGATCAAGTCCACCTATCTGGACACCCTGGGCCCGCTACGCCGTGGTGACGGTCGCGTACACACTACGTACAACCAGACCATCACGGCAACGGGGCGTCTGTCCTCGAGCGACCCGAACCTGCAGAACATCCCGACGCGCTCGGAGCTGGGTCGTACCGTCAAGACGGCGTTTTCGGCAGGCGAGGGAAGCGTCTTTTTGGCGGTGGACTACTCGCAGATCGAGCTGCGTCTGCTGGCGCATCTCTCGGGTGACGAGCACCTGGTGCGCGCCTTTAACGAGGGCGAGGACTTCCATGCCGAGACGGCGGCGCGCGTGTTTGGCGTGCCGGTGTCCGAGGTAACGCCCGACTTGCGCAGTCGCGCCAAGGCCGTGAACTTTGGCATCGTGTATGGTCAGCAGGCCTACGGCCTGTCGCAGTCGCTGCATATCTCGATGGCCGAGGCGCGCGACATGATCGACCGCTACTACGAGGCCTA
>CABURG010000211.1 GCA_902493835.1 uncultured Collinsella sp.
AACGGTGCCGGCAAGACCACGACGGTCGGCAAGATCGCGAGCGCCATGGCTGCCCGCGGCAAGAACGTCGTGATCGGTTCAGCCGATACCTTCCGCGCCGCCGCCATCGAGCAGCTCGATGTGTGGGGCCAGCGCGCTGGTGTCCCCGTCATCAAGCGCGACCGCGGCTCCGACCCGGCGAGCGTTTGCTACGACGTGCTCGACGAGGCCGACAAGCGCGGCAGCGACCTGGTGCTTATCGACACCGCCGGCCGTCTGCACACGAGCCCCGAGCTCATGCGCGAGCTTGCCAAGGTGGTCAACGTGACGCGTAAGCGCGCCGCCAATATGGCCGCCGGCCCCATGCCCGTCTCGGTTGTCCTCGTGATAGATGCCGCGACGGGCCAAAACGGTCTGAACCAGGCGCTCGAGTTTAACGAGGCGTTGGGTCTGGACGGTATTATCATGACAAAGCTGGACGGCACGGCTAAGGGTGGCATCGCCATGGCCGTGGCCGAGAAGCTCAAGCTCCCAATCCTGCGCATCGGCGTGGGCGAGCAGGTCGATGACCTGCAGGAGTTCAATGCCAAAGATTTCTGCCGCGCCCTGGTGGGCGAGTCCAACTAAGGAGTAACCAGTGTTTGATTCCCTGAGCGATCGCCTCAACGACACATTTGACCGCCTGCGCGGCAAGGGTAAGCTGACCGAGGCCGATATTACCTCGGCCATGCGCGACATTCGCATGGCGCTGCTCGAGGCCGACGTCAACTTCAAGGTCGTCAAGGAGTTCGTCGCCAAGACCAAGGAGCGCTGCATGACCGCCGAGGTCATGGAGTCGCTGTCGCCGGCGCAAAACGTCGTCAAGATCGTGCTCGACGAGCTCACCGAGATGCTCGGCTCCACCGAGAGCAAGCTCGTCTTTAGCAACCGCATCCCCAATGTCATCATGCTCGTGGGCCTGCAGGGCTCCGGTAAGACCACGGCGGCCGTAAAGCTGGCCTACCTGCTCAAGAAGCAGGGCCGCTCGCCGCTGCTCGCCGCGTGCGACGTCTACCGCCCCGCCGCTGCCGACCAGCTGGCCACGCTCGGTGGAGAGATCGGCGTTCCGGTCTTCCGCGGTGACGGCGAGCATCCGGTCGATATCGCCAAGGGCGCCATCCAGGGGGCCGTCGACCACCTGCGCGACGTGGTCATCGTCGATACCGCCGGTCGTCTGCAGATCGACGAGCAGATGATGCAGGAGGCCGTGGACATCAAGAAGGCCGTCAAGCCCGATCAGGTGCTGATGGTCGTCGATGCCATGACCGGCCAGGATATCGTCAACGTCGTCTCGACCTTCGCCGAGCGCACCGACTTTGACGGCGTGATCATCTCCAAGCTCGACGGCGATGCCCGTGGCGGCGGCGCGCTTTCCGTGCGCCAGGTGACCGGTAAACCCATCAAGTTCGTGAGCATGGGCGAGAAGCCCGATTCGCTGGAGCCGTTCTATCCCGACCGAATGGCCAAGCGCATCTTGGGCATGGGCGATGTTGTCGGCATCATCGAGAAGGCCCAGGAGGCGGCCGACGCCGAGCAGCTCGAGGCTGCCGAGCGTATGCTGCGCGAGGGCTTTACCATGAACGACATGCTCGACCAGATGAAGGCTGTCAAGAAGATGGGCGGCATGAAGGGCATCCTGGGCATGCTCCCCGGTGGTCAGCGTGCGCTCAACCAGATGGGCGGCAATTTGGACGAGGGTATCTTCGACAAGAACGAGGCCATCATCATGTCGATGACCAAGGAGGAGCGTCTGCGTCCCTCCATCATCAACGGCCAGCGCCGCGCCCGCATCGCCAAGGGCGCCGGTGTGACCCCCACCGAGGTCAACAGCCTTATGAAGCAGTGGGGCGAGATGAACAAGATGATGGGACGCATGCGCACGATGGCCAATCAGGCACAGGCCGGCGGCAAGAAGGGCAAGAAGGGTAAGAAGGGCAAAAAGATGCGCATGCCCAATATTCCCGGCCTGGATGCCATGGGTCTGGGCGGCATGGGCGGCATGGGCGGCCTGGGCGGCCTGGGAACGGGCGGTCCTAAGTCCGATATGGACCTGCTGCGCCAGATGGAAGCTCAGATGCGCAATAAGAAATAGCGACTGGTTGAGTCGTGTATGGCGAAGGCCGCCTGGATGGTACTCCAGGCGGCCTTCGCCGTTTGTTCGCTGGTTGTCACACACGTGGAAGCGTGCTTGCGCCAGGGCACGTGCCGCTAGTGGCAGCTGCAGCTCTCGTGCCTGTCGTGGTCGTGATGGCCGTGGCAGCCGCAGGAATCGCCGTGCTCATGGGCGTGCTCGTGGTCGTGGCCATGGCAGTCGCAGGTGGCCTCGCCGGTCTGTGCGAGCCTGCCGGCAATGAGGGCCTCGACGCAGGCGTCGCAGCTGCCCTGGGCGCCCGCATAGACCGTGATGCCGGCTTGGGTGAGCGCGTTGATGGCACCGCCGCCGATGCCGCCGCAGAT
>CABURG010000212.1 GCA_902493835.1 uncultured Collinsella sp.
GCGGTCGGCCCCATGCCGTCCTCCGTCGCCAGGAGGAAGAGCTCGACCTTCTCCCTGCTGTACATGCGAACCTCCAGTCCGGACCGCCCCGCGGTCCAACTTTCTGTCCGCACCCCCATCCAGGAACTATTTCACCGCAACTTAGGAGGGGATGTGGGGTCCCTGACATGTATATGAAAACGGCTCTGGCACCAAATGGAGCCAAAGCCGTTAAAACTATCCTATGGAGCGGGCGACGGGAATCGAACCCGCGTCATCAGCTTGGAAGGCTGGGGTTCTACCATTGAACTACGCCCGCAAGATATGGTCGGGACGACAGGATTTGAACCTGCGACATCCTGCTCCCAAAGCAGGCGCGCTACCAAACTGCGCCACGTCCCGAAGGTGTTGAGCAGCTAAGGTCTAAACCTTGCGTGTCCCAAAGCGAAGGAAATTATAGGGGAGACTCCCCGCCTGTGCAAGCGCAGAAACCCTAGCTCCTCGAATGTGCGACAAAACGACTATGGAGCAGGCCAATTACAAAGGCAACCACGGCAACCGGCGCCCACGCAGCACCGATATCTGCCAGCGGCAACGCATCGAACGGCAGCCACGCGCCAGCAAAGAACGCATCGCGGACCGAAGTGATCACGCTCTGCACCGCGACCACGCCGCCGACCCAAACCCAAACCTGCGGATGTGCGTCGCAAAAAACATGCACCAGGCCCATAAGTACCAGCACAATGGCAACGGGATACAGTGCATTGAGCATGGGCACCGAGAACATGAGGATCACATCGAGGCCCACGTTGGAGAGCACGCACGAGAACGCCGCGAACACAAAGGCGAGAACCGCAAAGGGACGGCGCATGGCCTCATCGGAAGCCTCCGCTCCCCCTTCGACCACATACGTCTCGCAGAAGTAGCGTGAGCAGCAGCTGATAAGGCCGATGCACACATTCATGCAAGCGAGGAAGAAAATCGCAAAGACCACGACCGTGCCGGCAAGCCCAAAGTGCATGGAGGCCGAACGAGCGAGGATGGCGGCGCCGTTGGTGGCATCGGACATAACCGTGCCGAGTTGCATGCCGGCAAGCGCCAGGCCGCAGTAGATGATGGCCATGAGCACACCAGCGATCACGCCGGAGCGTGAGATCTCGAAGGCCACGCGCTTATCGTCGGTAACGCCGAGCTCATGGATGGTCTCGGCGATGATGATGCCGAAGGCGAGCGACGCGAGCAGGTCCATGGTCTGATAGCCAGTCAGAAAGCCCTGCACGGCGGCTCCTGCATCGTAGGGAGCCTGCGGCGCGGCAGCCGGTCCCAGCGGCGATATCACGGCGGCGCCGACAACGAGCACGATGAGCGCGATGAGCGCAGGGCCCGTAATGCGACCGAGCACGCGTGTGATAACGCCGGGGCGTAACGTAAGTGCAAATGCGACCACGAAGAAGGCAACGGCAAACACCAGGCGAGCCGTGCCGAGCGAGACACCCTCGGGCAGCAGCGGCACCAACATCTCGAAGGCCGTGGAACTCGTACGCGGAATGGCAAGGCAGGGACCGATGGCCAGATACACCGCAGCAACGAAGAATTCGCCAAACTTGGGATGCACGCGCCCAGCCAGCTCGCGGGCCGTGCCGGCGAGCGCGACGGCGATAAATCCCATAACGGGCAAACCGATAGCGGCAATCAAAAAGCCGGTCATGGCAAGCGGCGTAGCCGTGCCGGCCTGAAGTGCCAGCAACGGTGGAATGATGAGGTTACCGGCGCCAAAGAGCATCGAGAACAGCGCAATGCCGACGGTGACGACATGGTCGGAGCGCAGACCGCGCGGAGCGGATGAGGCCATAGGCACACCTTTCGGGTCGAAACAAAAAACGGGACGGGAAAAGACCCGTCCCGCAAGTATATACGCTCTAGCAGGCTAAATCGCGCAAAGCGTCAATCGCGGTGTCGACTTCCTCGTCCGTGTTGAAATACCCAAACGAGAAGCGAACCACGCCTTGGCGCTCGGTCCCGAGCGCGCGGTGCATGAGCGGAGCGCAATGGGCACCGGGGCGCGTCGCAATCCCCCACCCTTGCATGAGCGCGTCCGAGATCTCGGCAGAGTCGATATCGGCTACGTTGAGCGAGACGATCGCCGAGCGCACGGGCTGGTCAAACGCGCCGTAGAGCGCAATGCCGGGGATTTCGCGAACGCCGGCGAGGAAGCGATCAGCAAGCGCACGCTCGTGGGCAGCAATCGCCTCGACCCCGCCTTGGGCCTCAATAAAGTCGAGACCTGCGGAAAGTCCCGCGATGCCGTGACCGTTGAGCGTGCCCGCCTCAAGGCGCGTGGGCCACTCCATGGGCTGCAACGTATCGAAGCTGTGCACGCCCGTGCCGCCCATGGCCCACGGCGCCACGTCAATGCCCTCCGCCACGGCCAGCCCGCCGGTCCCCTGCGGACCCATGAGCCCCTTGTGGTCAGTAAAGCACACAACATCGA
>CABURG010000213.1 GCA_902493835.1 uncultured Collinsella sp.
CCATGCCCGGGGCCGGCCGTTTGATTTTTGTAGATTCCGCACGAGCCGAAGGCCACTTAATGTGGCCTTCGAGCGAGCCCAGGACCTGACCGAGCAAAAATCAAACGGCCGGCCCCGGGCATGGCGACGAGATAGATTAACGAGCCGCCAAGATGGCGTCGATGAGCGTCAGTACGCCCCCGTCGTTGTTGCTCGGAATGCGCCACTTGGCGTGCGCGTTCATGTGCTCCTCGGCATTGTCTACGATAAAGCTGTGACCGACGCGCTCCAGCATGGGGATGTCGTTGTACGTATCGCCCACGGCGGCGGCGTCGGCAATATCGATGCCCAGGTGTTCGCACAGGTGCGCGACGCCGGCGCCCTTGTCGACGCCCAGGTTCATAAAGTCGATCCACTCGCGCCCGGCGTTGGTGACGTAGAGCTTGTCCGAGAACTCGGGACTATAGGTCTCGCGGAAAGCGGGCTCGGCGTCGTAGCCGGGGAAGAAGACCGAAATCTTGTTGGACTCGAAATCAATGCCATCAAAGCTGTCGACGTAGTTGATTGTGTTGTAGTAGACGCTGATCTCGTCGTGGTATTGATGGTCGCGGGCAAGCACGTAGAACTCGTCGAAGCAGCAAAGGACGGGGACAGCGCGCGGATCCTCCGAGGCACGGCTCAAGACCTGCTGATACAGCTCCACGTCAATAGTGCTCTTATAGATATAGCTGCCGCGATAGATCACGCACGCTCCGTTGTCGGGACAAAAGGCGAGGCGGTTCTTGACGCCCTCGAACATCTCCTCGAGCTTGGGGGCGGGACGTCCGCTGGCGGGGCAGAATACGATGCCGGCGTCGGCGAGCTTGTCCAGGCGCTCATCAAGACCCTGGGGCAGCACACGCTCGTCGGTCAGCAGCGTCTTGTCCATATCGACGGCGAGAATCTTAATGTTGCCGATGTTGGCGTCCGATTCGTAAGTTTGCATAAAAATGCGCCTTTCGTTTCGAGATTGTTTCAGACGTTATAACCATCAACTAGTAGTCGAGCGTATTTTCGCAGGAATGGTGCGTATTTGCACCACGCTTCACAAAGTAATGAAAAAACTTTTCAGAAATTTGAATTTGTCGCTTGTGCTGCGGGCACTTTAGCGTAATATAGCGACCATCGAAAACGGAGACGGAAAAACAACCGCTTACCGAGTAAAAGGTACCGTTTACGATATTTGAATTGCGCCCGGCGATACGTGAAAGGAGAGGCAGATGCAGTTCGTAAAGATCATCACCACTGCAGACAATGCCATCCGACGCCAGCGCGCAATTTCCCGACGACGATAACAATCGTCTCTGTCCGCATGGGGCGAATTGCCTCAACAGAGTCATTTTGAGGTCGTTGGGTTTTAGCACGACATTGCTGCATGTTTCTAGGGCATGTATGTGCTGATTTTTGCTATTTAACCTGATATTGCACGGTATATGACCTTGAAATGACTTGCAACTGACCGATGTTCTAACTAGCTACCAAGGGCGAAAGGAAACAGCCATGAGCAAGGAAAAAGTCGTTCTCGCATATTCCGGTGGTCTTGATACATCCGTATGTGTCAAGTGGCTCCAGGACGAGAAGAATCTCGATGTCGTTTGCGTCTGCGGCAACGTGGGCCAGGAAGAGACCGGACTGGATGCCAAGAAGCAGAAGGCGCTCGACCTGGGCGTTCTCGATTGCCAGGTGCTCGACCTGCGCGACGAGTTCTCCGATGAGTTCCTGACCAAAGCCATCGCCGCAAACTCCATGTACGAGAATAAGTATCCGCTGCTCTCCGCCCTGTCTCGCCCGCTGCTTGCCAAGAAGCTTGTTGAGGTCGCCCACGAGTTTGGCGCGACCTACGTCGCCCACGGCTGCACTGGCAAAGGTAACGATCAGGTCCGTTTTGAGGCCGCCGTCAAGGCCCTCGACCCCGAGCTCAAGGTTATCGCCCCGGTTCGCGAGTGGGACCTGAAGTGCCGTCCCGACGAGGTCGCCTATGCCCACGCCCACAACGTGCCGGTTCCCGAGGGTGCCAACGACAACCCCTACTCCATCGACGACAACCTGTGGGGTCGTGCCATTGAGTGCGGTCACCTGGAGGATCCCTGGAACGAGCCGCTCGACGACGCTTGGGTTATGACCAAGAACCCCGAGGACACGCCGGACACCCCGACCTACACCGAGATTGAGTTTGAGGCCGGCAAGCCCGTCGCCGTCGACGGCAAGAAGATGAAGCTCTCCGAGATCGTTATCGCCCTCAACAAGATCTCCGGCGACAATGGCTTTGGCCGTCTCGATCTGGTCGAGGATCGCCTGGTGGGCCTTAAGAGCCGCGAGTGCTACGAGGTTCCCGGCGCCCTGACGCTCATCACCGCTCACAAGGCGCTCGAGGACATCTGCGTCGAGGGCGACCTGCTCAAGACCAAGATCAAGCTCGAG
>CABURG010000214.1 GCA_902493835.1 uncultured Collinsella sp.
AACCTACAACAGCGCGGTTAACAGCCGCGTGCTCTACCATTGAGCTACCGAGGAATTTAAAGCCCAACGGAAAGGGCTGATAAATTCTGGCTCCCCGGGTAGGACTCGAACCTACAACAGCGCGGTTAACAGCCGCGTGCTCTACCATTGAGCTACCGAGGAATAAGTGCGTGCTCTCAAGCAACGAAGTTTATTATACGGACGAATCAGCTCAGGGCAAGAACTTTTTTGAGAATTTTTCCGACCTAGTCATTGCGGACGTCCCCAATGACTGCATGAAAGCGCCCCCAAGCGGATGTGCTTGAGGGCGCTTCTTGCTTGCGAGGTTAAGACTCAATATAGTCCTTCAGCTTGCTACTGCGGCTGGGGTGGCGGAGCTTGGCCAGGGTCTTGGACTCGATCTGGCGGATACGCTCGCGCGTGACGCCAAACTCGCGGCCGACTTCCTCGAGCGTACGGGGATGTCCGTCGACAAGGCCAAAGCGCAGCTCGATAACCTTGCGCTCACGATCGGCAAGCGAGTCGAGCACCTGGGTGAGCTGCTCCTGCAGCATGGAGAAGCTGGCGGCATCGGGCGGAACGATAGCCTGGGAGTCCTCGATGAAGTCGCCCAGCTGGGAATCCTCTTCCTCGCCGATGGGGGTCTCGAGCGACACGGGCTCCTGCGAAATCTTCTGAATCTCGCGGACGCGGTCGGCGCTCATGTCCATCTCGGCACCGATCTCCTCGGGGGTCGGGTCGCGACCCAGGTCCTGGAGAAGCTGGCGCTGCACGCGGACGAGCTTGTTGATGGTCTCGACCATGTGCACGGGAATACGGATGGTACGGGCCTGGTCGGCGATAGCACGCGTGATGGCCTGACGGATCCACCATGTGGCGTACGTGGAGAACTTAAAGCCCTTCTGGTAGTCGAACTTCTCGACGGCGCGAATCAGACCGAGGTTGCCCTCCTGGATCAGGTCCAGGAACAGCATGCCGCGACCGACATAGCGCTTGGCGATGGAGACGACCAGGCGCAGGTTGGCGCTGATGAGCGCCTGCTTGGCCTCGAGACCGACGTTCTCGATACGGGTCAGGCGACGCATCTCGGCGCGGGTGAGCTCGATCTCGCCCGCATCGGCGGCCTCGAGCTTCTCGGTGGCATCGAGACCGGCCTCGATCTTCATAGCCAGATCGACCTCTTCGGAGGCGGTCAGCAGGTCGACTTTACCGATCTCCTTAAGGTACATACGAACCGGGTCGCCGGTCAGCATCACCGTGGAGGCATCGATGCCACGCACGCGCGAACGCGAACGGGACGTGCGCACGGTGCGCTTCTTCTTGCTCTTGGAAGAACCCATCTCAGCGTCGGCCTGACGGGCCATCTTAAGCTCGTGATCGTCGAGCGAGCCGGAATCGTGCTCGTCGTCATCGAAATCGTCGGTATCGCTATCGTTATCGTCATCGTCGACGTCTATGGGGGCGTCGTCGTTTCCGCTCGCGGAGATAATCTGGATGCCGCTGTTGCGCAGCGCGGAATACACCGCGTTGAGCTGCTCGTCAGACACATCGATATCCTTCAGGGCGACCTGAATCTCGTCCTCGGTTACCGAAGTCCTGTTTGAGCCGTTGCCCATGAGCTTTGCAACGTAGGATTCCAGCCCAGTACCCGTGCTCTCACTCTTTTTTGGCACAGATTCTCCCTTCATAGTCCACAGGACTCATTACTTTAGCACACACATTGACGTCTATACCCAAAATTCAGACTGGATATAGGCGCGAATACGCTGGTTGACCACAACATCTAGGCCTGGTCGGCGTCCGCGGTCTCCAAACCGATCAAACGGAACGGGTCTGCCACGCCGCCGATTGACTTTTGGAGCTCGCGCTGGCGCTGAGAATCTTGCATCGCCTGCATCGTCAGCACACGGCGTGCCTCATCGTCGAGCGACCGGTCCTGGCGAAGCTTGGCCTGTGCGGCGCGCATGCGGCGCTTGATGGTGTAGAGCTCAAGGGTATCAAGCATAAACACGATGTTCGTCTCGGTGGGGTGCTTGCTCGTCGACGAAATGCGCCCGGCGCTGACAAGCGACGCTGCCTCGGGACACACCGCGCGCGCCGCATCCATGCACGCCGTGGGGTCGGTGCCCGGCGGCGTCGCGAGCACGGCCCACGCGATGGACTCGTGGCGCGGATCCACCCACTCGATCGAGCAGATGCGGTCGGCATACGTGCGGAACAGGTCGGGGTAGCTCGTGAGCATCGTCAGCAGCTCGCGCTCCCCCGCCAAAGACTTTCGCTCCAGGTCGGTCAGCACGATCGGCATCGTCGGAGCCGCAGACGCGTCCGTTGCATCGGCGACCGGCGCCGCGCCATCCATACCAGCCGGCACATCGATAGGCGGCATATCGTCGACGACCTCGGCCGGCGCGGC
>CABURG010000215.1 GCA_902493835.1 uncultured Collinsella sp.
GATATGGACGCGCGCGGCTGGGACCAGTGTGACTTCGTCTACATCTGCGGCGACGCCTACGTGGACCACCCCAGCTTTGGTATGGCCATCATCAGCCGCGTACTCGACGCGCACGGCTACAAAGTGGGCATCATCTGCCAACCCGACTGGACCGATCCCGCCAGCATCAGCGTGCTCGGTGAGCCGCGCCTGGGCTTTTTGGTCAGTGCCGGCAACATGGACTCCATGGTCAACCACTATTCGGTGACCAAGCACCGCCGCCACACCGACGCCTATACCCCCGGTGGCGAGGAGGGGCACCGCCCCAATCGTGCCGTCACGGTCTACGGCAACCTCATCCGCCAGACGTTCAAGGACGCCCCCATCATTATCGGCGGCATCGAGGCAAGCCTGCGTCGCCTGGCCCACTACGACTACTGGCAAGACAAGCTCAAGCGCTCGGTACTGCTCGACTCGGGCGCCGACATCCTCATCTACGGCATGGGCGAGCACGCGATCGTCGAAATCGCCGACGCGCTCGACGCGGGACTGCCCGTCGATCAGATTACCTATATCAACGGCACCGTCTACCGCACCAGCTCGCTCGACGAGGTCTATGACTACAACCTGCTGCCCAGCTGGGACGACCTTACCGCCGACAAGCTCAACTACGCGCGCAGCTTTAACGTGCAGCAGCAGAATATGGACCCCATCACCGGACATCGCCTGGTAGAGCCCTACCCCAACAGCGTCTATGTGGTGCAGAACCCGCCGTCGGCGACACTCACCACCGACGAGATGGACGAGGTGGCCGAACTCCCCTACGCACGCGATTGGCATCCCGACTACGACACGGCGGGCGGCGTGCCGGCCTTTGCCGAGATCAAGTTTTCAATTAGCTCCAACCGCGGCTGTTTTGGCGAGTGCTCGTTTTGCGCCCTCACCTTCCACCAGGGCCGCGTGCTGCAGATGCGCAGCCACGACTCGATCATGCGCGAGGCCGAGCTGCTCACACACGACCCCGAGTTTAAGGGCTACATCAACGACGTGGGCGGACCGACGGCCAACTTTAGCCGCCCGGCCTGCGATAAGCAGCTCAAACACGGCGTGTGCAAGAACAAGCGCTGCCTATGGCCGAGCGTGTGCAAGAACATGGTGGTCGACGAGAGCGGCTACACGCAGCTGCTGCGCGACCTGCGCCAGCTGCCGGGCGTCAAGAAGGTCTTCGTCCGCAGCGGCATCCGTTTTGACTACACTATGGCCGATGCCTCGGACGAGTTTTTGCGCGAGCTGCTGGAGCACCATGTCTCGGGCCAGCTACGCGTGGCGCCCGAGCATGTGAGCGACGCGGTGCTGTCCGTGATGGGCAAGCCGAGCCGAGCCGTCTACGATGCGTTCTGCCGTAAATTTGAGCGCTTGAATCGCGAATACGGTCTTAAACAATATGTGGTGCCGTATCTGATCTCGAGCCACCCCGGCTCGACCATGAAGGAAGCCGTGGACCTTGCCGAGGCCGTGCGAGACATGGGCTACATGCCCGAACAGGTGCAGGACTTCTACCCCACGCCGTCCACCATGTCGACGTGCATGTACTACACCGGCGTGGACCCGCGCACCATGGAGCCGATCTATGTGGCGCGCGACCCGCACGAAAAGGCCATGCAGCGCGCGCTCATCCAGTATCGCAAGCCCGAGAACTACAAGCTCGTGCGCGAGGCGCTGGAAAAAGCCGGCCGCCGCGATCTGATCGGCTACACCAAGCATTGCCTGATTCGTCCCGTGCCCCCGCGCCCGGGCGAGACGTCTGCTGGCGGCGGACACGGCGCCGGCAAGAAGGGCGGCAAGGCCCACGGTGGCGCCGCCGGCAAGGGACCCAAGGGCAGCAAGGGCCACGGCGGCATGTCGCGTGCGCAGAACACCGCAGGCCGCAACCGTGCGGCCCAGGGGCGTCAGGGCGCCAACGGCGGCGGACGCCGCAACTAGCGTGGCGAGGGCCAGCCGGCGTCTCTTGGCCAGCCGGCGCCCCTTCATCGGCCCAGGCGTGTTTTCCCTAGGGGGAACACACTTAGGCTGTCTCTAGTCGTGATTTCCCTAGGGGAAACACGCTCAGACGCACCTAACCGTGTTTTCCTTAGGGGAATCACATTTACTGACGGGAGCGAGCCAGCTGGCACGTCAGCTTGAGCGAGCGCATCGCCTCTACCAGTACAAAGCCGACGATAGCGACCGTAATTGCCACGTCGAACGGCGTGTTCACAAACCACAGCAGCCCCATAAGATACGACCCGGCATTAAAGGCAAAGTGCAACAGGATCGTGTAGCGGAGCTTTCCGGTCGTCACGAACACCCAGCCAAA
>CABURG010000216.1 GCA_902493835.1 uncultured Collinsella sp.
GGGCGGGCGGCCGAGCCATGCCATGAACTTGCTGTGCATCCCGAGCTGCCTGGGCGTTGAGGTTGCCGGTCAGATTCTGGCGGGCGGCGCCGACAAGTGCGTCGAGGCGGGTTGCTCCATCGCGGGCGGCCACACCATCAACGACGACGAGCCCAAGTACGGTCTGTCTGTGAGCGGCTTTGTCGCACTTGACCGTATGCTCGCCAACAGCGGTGCGTGCGTGGGCGATGTCCTACTGCTGACCAAGGCGATCGGCTCGGGCATCATCACCACGGCCATTAAGGGCGAGCTCATCGAGCAGGACGAGGCCGCAGCCATGTTCGACTCGATGCGCACCCTCAACGAGGCCCCGATCCGTCTGGCCGAGGGACTCGAGCTTCACGGCTGCACCGACATTACGGGCTTTGGCCTGATCGGGCATGCGTGCGAGATGGCCGAGGGCTCGGGCGTGCAGATTGTACTTGCGTCGGGGGCGGTGCCGCTCTTTGACCAGGTGCTCGATATGGCGCGTCTGGGCATTATTCCTGCCGGTGCCTACCGCAACCAGGATTTCTTTGGTCCGCGCGTGACGGCCGACGATGACATGGAACCGGGCATGCTGGATGCGCTGTACGATCCGCAGACTTCGGGTGGTTTGCTTATTGCGGCGCCCGCGAGGGATGTTGATGAGCTTGCGCGCCGTCTACATGCCGAGGGGCGCATCGCCGCCGTTGTCGGGCGCGTGTACGAGGCGGAGCCGGGCGGTCCTGTCGTCCGCGTTGTTCGCTAGCCCGCACGTTTATGTAACTGTTTACCGTTCTCTAGAACGGTTCTTTCGAAAGGAATTTGCTATGTCTACCAAGATTGAAGTCAATGCCATGGGCGATGCCTGCCCGCTGCCCGTCGTCAAGACGCTCAAGGCCCTCAAGCAGCTTAATGGCGAGGGCGCCGTCGTGACCGCGGTCGACAACGAGACCGCCGTCAAGAACATCTCCAAGATGGCGCAGGAGAAGGGCTGCACGGCCTCGGCCGAGAAGGTTTCTGACGCCGAGTGGCACGTGACCGTGGCGACCTCTGGCGCCGTGGCCGTTGTGGACCCCGAGCAGGACGGTGCCGCTTTTTGCGACGCAAGCGCCGGCAAGGGCAAGCTCGTCATTTCCGTCTACACCGACTGCATGGGCCGTGGCGACGACGAGCTGGGCCACAAACTCATGAAGGCCTTCATCTTTGCCGTGACGCAGCAGGAGGAGCTGCCCGCGACCATGCTGTTCTACAACGGCGGCGCCAAGCTCACCGTCGAGGGCTCGCCGGTGCTCGACGACCTGAAGGGCCTGGCCGAGCAGGGTGTCGAGATTCTCACCTGCGGCACCTGCCTCGACCACTACGGCATTAAAGACCAGCTTGCGGTGGGCGAAGTCACCAACATGTACGTGATCGTGGAGAAGATGGAGCAGGCCGTGCGCGTCGTGCGCCCGTAGCGTATTGGTTGGAGTTGCCATGAGGGAGAAGCGCCCGGCGCTTGTCATCACGTTTCCCACCACGGCGGCCGCCATGGGTTGCGAGTCCCTGTGCGTCGAGCGCGGCCTTCCCGGGCGAACGATTCCCGTGCCCGGGGAGGTCGCTGCCGGCTGCGGTCTGGCGTGGAAGGCGTTGCCTGTCGATGAGGAGCTGCTGCGCGCCGAACTCGCCGCGGCGGGCATTCCCACCGAGGGCTTTACGGTGATTGATATGTGGGAGGTCGTGCGATGATATATCTGGATAACGCGGCGACGACCATGCACAAGCCGCAGACGGTGATCGATGCCGTGACACAGGCGATGTGCTCGCTCGGCAATGCCGGGCGCGGTGCCACGTCGGGTGCCCTCGATGCCGCTCGTACGATTCACGGTTGCCGTGCCAAGCTCGCGCGCCTTTTAGGTTGCCCGAGGGCGGACCATGTGTGCTTTACGCCCAACTCTACGGCGGCGCTCAACACCGCCATCTGTGGCGTGGTGTGCCCCGGCGACCGCGTGGTCACGACGGTGCTCGAGCATAACTCCGTGCTGCGTCCGCTCAACCGCCTGGCAGCGGAGCGGGGTGTGACCGTTGAGCATGCCGGCTGCGACGCGAACGGCGTGCTCGACTACGACGAGCTCGAGCGGTTGGTCACGCCGGGTACGCGTGCCGTGGTGGTGACGCATGCCTCCAACGTGACCGGCAACGCGGTCGACATTGCGCGCGTAGCGGCCATGGCCCATGCGGCAGGTGCGCTGGTGATCGTCGATGCCTCGCAGTCTGCTGGTACGGCGAAGATTGACATGAATGCCATGGGGCTCGATGTTGTGTGCTTTA
>CABURG010000217.1 GCA_902493835.1 uncultured Collinsella sp.
AAGCATTGCATGATCGTCGCCATCGACGGCCCCGCCGGTTCCGGCAAGTCCACCATCGCCAAGGAGATCGCCCGCCAGCTGGGCTTTAACAAGCTCGACACGGGCGCTATGTATCGCGCCGTCACCTTCGCCGCGCTCGACCGCGGCATCGACCTGGACGACGAGGCGGCCATCGACGCCCTCGCCGAGCAGATCGAGATTCGCTTTACCAACGGCACCGGCGAGGACACGCGCCTGACCGTTGACGGCCAGGACGCTTCGGTCGCCATCCGCACCCCGCAGGTCGACGCCAACGTGTCCAAGGTCTCGGCCTATCCGGGCGTACGCGCCGCCATGCTCATCCATCAGCGACGCGCCGCCGAGGACCGCGATATCGTGGCCGAGGGTCGCGACATCGGCACCGTCGTATTCCCCAACGCGCAGGTCAAAGTGTTCCTGACCGCCGACCCGCGCGAGCGCGCCCGTCGCCGCGTGCTGCAGCGTCACCAAAATGACGCCCAGCCGCTCACCACAGAGCAGCTCGAGACCGAGGTCGATGAAACCCTCGATGCCCTCAAGCAGCGCGATAAGCTTGACAGCAGCCGCGAGGTCGCGCCGCTCGTGCCCGCCGAGGACGCGGTGCGCGTCGACTCCACCGCCCACACCATCGACGAGGTCGTCTCGATAATCGAGGACCTCATCAACCAAAGGAGGTAGCCCATGCGCCTGTTTAAGCAGACGCCCGAGGATTACTACAACGCCCCCTACGCCGAGTTCCCGGCGCTCATCCGCGGCACCGTCGTCGTGGTCATGGGCATCCTGTGGGTCTTCTCCAAACTCATGTGGCGCTGGAAGGTCGAAGACGCCGACTTGCTGTTTGAGCGCAAGGAGGGCCGCGGCAGCGTGGTCATCTGCAACCACACCTCGATGGCCGAACTCTTGGCCGTGGAGACGGCGCTGTTCTTTGGCGGCCGCCGCATCCGCCCCATCTTTAAGTCCGAGTTCGCCAAGAGCAAGATTGTGCGCTGGGCCTTTAGCCGCGTGGGCGGTATTCCTGTCGAGCGCGGCACCGCCGACATGAAGTGCCTGCGTGCCGCCCAGCATGCGCTGCAACGCGGCGAGGACGTCCTGATCTTCCCCGAGGGCACGCGCATTCGCTCGCGCGAGATCAAGCCCGAGGTCCACGGCGGCTTTGCGCTCATCGCCCAGATGGGCAAGGCACCCGTCAACCCGCTCGCCATCTGCGGCTGGTCCGATATTACGCCTGCGGGCAAAAAGCTCATTCGCCCCAAAAAGTGCTGGATCCGTGCCGGCAAGGCCATCTCGCTATCCGATGCACCGGCCGAGCTCAAGCGCAAGGAGCGCCTGGCCTGGTTTGAGTCCGAGGCCATGAACCGTGTCTACGCCATGCGCGATGAGCTGTGCGCCGAGCACCCGGGTAGGTTCTAGCCATGGGTGAGAACGTCATGAATACAGCCGTGGACGCCGCTGAGGAGGTCGCCCCCACGATTGAGATCGCCGCCCACGCCGGCACCTGCTATGGCGTACAGCGCGCGCTCGACATGGCGCTGGCCGCCGCGCCGCAGGCAGGGGAGTGCACTCAGGTCCATACCTTGGGTCCGCTCATCCATAACCCCATCGTGGTGCGCGAGCTCGCCGAGGCAGGCGTCGGTCTGGCCGACACCCTAGACGACGCCACATCCGGCACCGTGATCATCCGCGCCCACGGCGTGGTGCCGCAGGTCATCGATTCCGCTCGCGAGCGCGGCCTTAACGTCGTCGACGCCACGTGCCCCTACGTGAAGAAGGTCCATGTGGCCGCCGAGCGCCTGGTGCGCGAGGGCTACCGCGTGGTGGTCGTAGGCGAGCCGGGCCACCCCGAAGTCGAGGGCATTCTGGGCCACGCCGGCAATGATGCGCAGGTCGTGAGCTGTGCCGCCGACGCCGATGCCCTGTCGCTCAAGGGCAAGGTAGGCCTCGTCGTGCAGACCACCCAGACCGCACAGAACTTGGCCGAGGTCGTAGCTGCCATCACCCCGCGCGTGCAGGAGCTGCGTGTGATCAACACCATCTGCGCCGCCACGAGCGAGCGTCAACAGGCAGCAGCAACACTTGCCAAACGCTGTGATTGCATGGTCGTCGTGGGTGGCAAGAACTCGGGCAACACCCGCCGCCTGGCTCAGATTTGCGCAGACGCCTGCGAGCACACGCATCACATCGAGGAAGCTTCCGAGCTCCAGGCCGCGTGGTTTACTGACGCTCACCACATTGGCATCACCGCCGGAGCCTCCACCCCGCAAGAACACATCGAGCGCGCCGTCA
>CABURG010000218.1 GCA_902493835.1 uncultured Collinsella sp.
GCCGAAAGCGTGGTCTTACCCGTGCCGGAGAGGCCAAAGAACACCGCGGTCTCATGCGTGACGGGATCCATGCTGGCCGAGCAGTGCATGGGCAGCACGTCGTCCTCGACAGGCAGCAGGTAGTTCATAACGCTGAAGATGGACTTTTTGATTTCGCCGGAGTAACCGGTGCCGGCAACCAGAATCACGCGCTCCTGGAAGTTGATGACCACGGCAGCGCTGGAGTTGAGGCCCTTGATGGCGGGGTCGCACTGGTAGCCAGGTGCCGCGAGCACGCAAAAGTCCGGCTCGCCGGTGCGCGCAATTTCGCGGGCAAGCGGACGAGCGAGCATTTGCTTAATAAAGAGCGCCTGGCTGGCACGCTCGCAGGCGACGAGCAGGCGACGCGTGTGGTTGCGGTCGGCGCCCGCCATGCCGCGCGTGACAAACACGTCGCGCTCGTTGAGGTAGTCGACGATACCGGCCTTGATGGTCTCGTAGCTCTCAATCGAAAGCGGTCGGTTGACGGCGCCCCAGGCGATCTTGTCGTGAACATCGGGGGTGTCAACGATAAAACGATCGTTGGGTGAACGGCCGGTGCGCTCCCCCGTCTCGATCACCAGCGCGCCGTTGGATGCCATGCGGCCTTCTTCGCGGCGGATAGCGTACTCGACGAGCTCCGCGGCGGGTAGATCGACCAACAGGCGGGGCTGATTATCGGCGGGATCTTCGACCAGCGTAATGCCAAAGTTGGACAAAACTTCTGCAGGGGTAACACCAGGCATGGGGCCTCCTTTAAAAACGCGACACACAGACGCGGCGCGCACTTTACTCACGTAAAGCCCGTTGTACCCGATATGCAAAAACGTTTTTGCGGCAACGGCGAAGCGCCCGCCCAACGGTCAAAAATCACAGGCAAGCGGCCTAGCCATTGGGGACGTTTTTAAACGCCTAGTCATTGGGAACACTCTTGAACAGGCAACATTCAAGGAGCGCCCCCGGATGCCGGCACTTAGGGACGTTCCCAAAGTGCCGGCACATAAGGAACGTCCCTAAGTGCCGACTACAGCGGCAGGCCTTGGCCGAGCATGGCTATGGCGCTCATCAGGACCAGCATGCCGGCAGCGTAGGGCAGCACCGCGCCCAGGAGTTCGGCATCCTTACCGCGCACGTGCACGGCGGCAAGACCAATGGCGAGGGTCTGCGGCGAGATCATCTTACCAGCGGCGACGCCCAGGGCGTTCAATGCGACCATCCAGTAGTCGCTCACACCCAGCGCAGTGGCGGCCTGGCTCTGAATGGGACCAAACAGCATGCCCGAGGACGTGCCCGAGCCGGTCACGAACGCACCGACTGCGCCGATCCACGGAGCCAGAATCGGGTAGAGACCGCCGGCGACCGCAATGCAAAACGCACTGATCGACGAAATCATGCCGGCATAGCCCATCACCTTGGCGCAGCCCAGTACCGAAAGCATCGTGATCACCGTCGGCGTCATCTGCTTCACAGTCGCGGCCAGCACCTCGCCCATCATGCGCGGCGAAGCGCCCTGAATGGCACCGCCGACAAACGCCGCCAGGAAAATCCAGACGCCTGGCGTGTTGATCCACGAAAACGTAAGCATACCGGGATTCTCACCGCAATACACCTGCACATGGCTCGCAAACGGCGCGAGCGCAGCATGTACAGCGGGCACCAGATTAGACGTGCCCAGCAGCAACACAAAGATCAGGATGAAGCACGACCAGGCCGAAAGCGCCGACTTAACGGTGAGCTGTTCGCCGGCCTCGATATTCATATGGAAGCGTGCGTCCAGATGCCCCGACTTCTCGGCACGCATGGCAAGCGCAGCTGTCAGCGCGAGCGAAACGATGGATCCTACGACCACGGCCAGCTCGGGGCCCACAAACATGGCAACGACCAGAGCCGCGCCGACAAACGACACGCCGGAGAGCAACGCCACGCCGGCAACACCGTGCAGACGCTCGCCCACACTCGCGGCATTGCCCTGGTCATCGGCAACACGGCCCGCAACCAGCACAATAAATAGCGGCATCACCACAAAGAACGGTGCGAGCTGCACCAGCTGAACGGTCGCTAGGTGAAGGGAATCCAAACCCACCAGGTCGGCAACGGACACCGTGGGGATGCCGATGGAGCCGTAGGGCGTGGGCACGCCGTTGGCCAGCAGGCAGATGAGCACGGCAGGCACGGCCTCAAAGCCCAGGCCCGCGAGCATGCCGGCGGGAATGGCGACAGCGGTACCGAAGCCGGCCATGCCCTCCATAAAGCCACCGAAGCACCAAGCCACGAGCA
>CABURG010000219.1 GCA_902493835.1 uncultured Collinsella sp.
CCGGATCGGACACCGGCGCGTCCGCGTCAAACGCGCTCTCGAGCGAGCGCACTGCGGTAGTGCCGACGGCGATCACACGATGGCCCTCGGCCTTCGCCTTATGCACAGCGTCGACAACCTCCTGCGACACGTGGTAGCGCTCGGTGTGCATCACGTGCTGTGTAGGGTCGTCCTCCTCCACCAGACGGAAGGTATCGATACCCACCTCGAGCTCGACGGCGGCAAACTTCGCACCCTTGGCCTCGATAGCGGCCATGAGCTCGGGAGTAAAGTGAAGACCCGCCGTAGGAGCGGCAGCCGAGTGCTCCTCCTTCATGGCGTAGACGGTCTGGTACTTCTCGGGATCGCCCTCGTAATCGGTAATGTAGGGCGGCAGCGGCACGTGGCCGGCAGCGTGGATGGCCTCGTCGAGCGTGCGCGGGTCGCCGGCGGCATTGCAACCGGCCGGCTCAAAGCGCACCAGACGGCCACCGCGGCTATCGGTAACAAAGTCGACGACCTCGGCCGTCAGCACCACGGGCGCGCCCTCGGGCGCATGGGCGCCGCCCGCACGATACTCAATCTGAGCACCGGGCTTCAGGCGCTTACCCGGCTTGACCAGGCACTCCCAAACGTGACCCAGCGGATCCACATCCTCGCGGCGCTTGAGCAGCAGCGTCTCGACCACGCCGCCCGAGCCGGCCTTGCGACCGATCAGGCGGGCCGGCATCACGCGCGTCTTGTTGATGACGAGCACGTCGCCCGGCTCGATATAGTCGATGATGTCGCGGAAGATGCGGTGCTCAACGGTACCGCCGTGCTCCAACGGCGTTCCCGCCCGGGAGCCCTTGCGATCCACCACCAACAGGCGGCAGGAGTCGCGCGGCTCGGCAGGAGCCTGTGCAATCAGTTCCTCAGGAAGGTTATAGTCAAAATCATCGGTACGCATAGACACGTCGGATACTCCTTATATAGCTAAAGTCCGCTCTACATCCTAGCAGGCTGACGTCCCAAGTGAACTACTTTTTGGCGGCTTTGCGCTCGTCGCGGATGCGGGCGCGGTCCATGGCCGCCTCGACGGCCGAGAATCGGCAGCCGCAGTAGTTCTGCCGATACATGCCCAGCTCGCGCGAACGGCGTGTCGCCTCGGGGTAATACGGGCGAAAATCGCGAATCACCGGGGTGAGCCCATGTGCCGCCGCCAAGCGCTCCAACACATCATTGCAGGTTTCGAACAACTGATACGGCGAGACGGCGAGCGTCGTACCCACAAACTCAAACCCACGCTCCTGGGCCACGCGGCACGCCTCGGCCAAGCGCAGGGCATAGCACGCACGACAGCGACGGGGCCGATCGGCACCCAGCGGTGCCACGCCGGCCTCCCAGCGCTCACGGTCCTCCCCCGCCTCGATAAGCTCGATGTCGCCATCGGCACACCACCGGCGCAGCTCGTCCAAACGCCGCTGCCATTCATCGTGCGGCTGAATATTGGGGTTTGTCCAGCAGATTGTGGGCTCAAACCCTTCCTCGCGCAGCAGGTGGACCGGCTCAAGAGAGCACGGCGCACAGCAGGCGTGCAACAACAACGGCTTCATCGACATCTCCTCACCCGAAAAAGCGCACGCCGAAGGACGTGTCCTCGCAGGCGACAATGCGGCGGTCGCGCAAAATGGTCCGCACGTAATACCAGTCGCCCACACAGCCCGACAAATGCAAGCCGGCCGCCAGGTAGCACAGCAGCGGATAGCCCGAAAACGCAAACCCCAGGGCAAACGCCGCCGTCACAACAACCGTCGGCGCCAGGCAAACCGCCATGTACCGCCGGCGCGAATACACAACGCCCTCGGCGCAGGCATAAATCATGCACGTCTCACGGTTCGCTCCAAAAGTCACGTGCGCACCCGCGGGCGCAAACAACTTAAAGAACGCTGCATGCACCAGCTCGTGCACGGCAAATGAAGCCGCCGAAACCGCAGCCAAGCCGACTATCCAGCCCACGACAGCCATCCAGCCGCCCGCGTCAGCCGCATCCAGATCCGCAGGCCCGCCCAGCAGCATAAACACCGGCACCAGGCACACGGCAAACACGCCGACGACGACCATCCCCCACACGAAGCAAGCGTGCAGAAAATCCTCGTCCTCAAACGCATGTATGTTGGAAATCTCATTCATAGCATCTTAGGATAGCGCCCCTGCCACGTACCCGTCCGCATGTGCGATAATGTCGAACGATATGCACGAATTGACCACCGCGTCGCCAGGCCTTGCGCCCGGCCGCGCTCTCACCATATGCGAAGGAGTCCCATGGCATC
>CABURG010000220.1 GCA_902493835.1 uncultured Collinsella sp.
CCCGCCTCAAGAAACTCCTCGAGCGCCGCCTCGTCCAACGCAGCAGCGTCCTCCTGAACGGCGCCGCTCGCCAGCAGTTCGTTGGCATCCAGGCAGCCCTCGGAAAGACGTTGCCCAAGCTGTGCCAGCAAAACATCGCAGCCGGGATTCTCCAAATCGATTTTGTTGATGAAGATGAACGTCGGGATGTCATAGCGCGCGAGCAGGCGCCACAGGGTTTCGGTGTGCCCTTGCACGCCGTCGTTGGCGCCCACAACCAAAATCGCGTAGTCGAGTGCGCGCAGCGTGCGCTCCGCCTCGGCAGAAAAATCGACATGTCCCGGCGCATCCACGAGCATGACGTGGGTATCGCCATGGTCGAGCACGGCCTGCGACGAGAAGATCGTAATGCCGCGCTCGCGCTCGATCGCGTTCGTATCCAGATGCGAATCGCCATCGTCCACGCGGCCGCGCTTGCGAATGCGACCCGCGTTGAACAGCATGGCCTCGGCCAACGTGGTCTTGCCGGCATCGACATGCGCCAAGATTCCAACGACTGCCTGCTTCGACATGGCTCTCCTCTTATTACAAGCCCATCGCACGCGGCAACGGGCGTCCTCGTTCCACACTGGATGATACAATTTACGGGCCGGCGGGCGAAGCGGGCCCTATCCCCCGACCGAGCTCATCGCCCCGCGTTGCCGCGCGGCGATTTTCGTAGGTTCGCGCCTTGCGAAAGCCGGCACCTCCCCTTTTTGTCTGCCCGGGCCCATCTGGGGCAGTAACAACGCGAGCCCCACAACTGCGAGGAGCCACCATGAAGGCATTGCTCAACGAGTTCAAGGAATTCATTAATCGCGGCAACGTGATAGACATGGCCGTCGGCGTGATTATCGGCGGCGCATTCACCGCTATCGTGACCTCGCTTACCGATAACATCATCAACCCGCTAATCTCCGTGATTGCCGGCGGCAGCGCCACCGAGATCTCGGGGTTGGTGGTGCCGGGCACCAATATCGACTTTGGCGCCTTTATCGGCGCGTGCATCAACTTTTTGATTGTGGCGGCGATTGTCTTTGCCATCGTCAAGGCTTTCAACAAGGCGCAGGAGATTGGCGACAGGCTCGCCGGTACCACCGCCGAGGAAGCCGCACCGGCGCCCGTCTGCCCGTATTGTCTGGAAGAGGTGCACGAAGGCGCGACCAAGTGTTGCCACTGCGGAAGTGAGCTGCCCCGGGCGTAGATGTCTTAGAGCCGACAGAGCGCAGCGTCTACCATCTTGCAAAACAGCGCAGCAACCAAAAACGGCCCCGCCCGGGGCCATTTTCGTTCACGCGCATTGCTGGCACGAGCCCTCGCTCTTATGCCTCGCGCAGCCAGTCGAACGCAATACGCGGCGTGCCGTCCGACACATGCACGACACCGGCACGCTCAAACCCCGCTTTAATACTCGCGCCCTGCATGGGCAGGTTGTCCCGATGTGTATCGATACGCAGGTGGTCGGCACGCTCTTTGGCAAAGGCGAACATCGCAGCCGCGATACCGTGCACGGTGCCGTCGGATGCCACACGGTGCAACACGGCGTACGGAGTATCGCTGCGCCATTGCCCGTCCTCAATTACGTCATAGCACTCGTCCGGACCCGGCAAAAAGGCAAACGTCGCCACCACGCGACCGTCGACTTCGCACACATAGCTGCCACCGGCGGCAATATCGGCAGCCAGCTGCTCGGCCGAAGGCGTGCCCTCGGGCCACTGCGTGGCGTTGCCATGCGCGCGCATAAAGGCGCGGGCCGTGTCATAGATAGCCATAACAGCGGGAATGTCGGTATCGAGGGTTTTTCTGATCATCACGCGGCGACCTCACGTTTATTGGTATCACTTTGATTGAGCAATGATACCAACGTTTGGAGAGGGGCGCGATGCAGATGGGGAGCAAAAAGCGAGCCGCCTGGTCAAAGGCCAAAAGCGAGTTTTTGGGCGCTGCCACCGGCGGCGATATGAGCGACCTGTTTGCGCGCGAAGACGAGCGCCGCGATGCCCTGAACGCCGAGCGCGATGAAGCCTGGCGCTACAAGTCGTGCGAACGCAAAAACCGTTACGACACGAGCGCCGAGGCCGAGGCCGTTATGGCCGACTGCGAAAACCGCGGGCGGCGCGGCTTAGCCTGCTACAAATGCGAATACTGCGGCGGCTGGCACCTGACGTCGCACCCTTGGAAATAGGCTCCCCATTGGCGCAATGCCGGTCATTGCGCACGGGCTATGGACGCGGCGGCACCAACACATCGTAACGAACGGCCTTGCCCG
>CABURG010000221.1 GCA_902493835.1 uncultured Collinsella sp.
CCTCGCCTACTTACGCACCGCCCCTCCAATAAACGCGTTATCATCTTGACCCATGAACATACGTTAGGAGCAATCATGCCAAACGAGAACAGCTACGAAGTCGCGCTGCAAAAGAGCAACGCCATTCGCGAGGGCCTGGCCAAGACGCCCGAGAAGTTCACCATGCTCACCGGCGACCGCCCCACCGGCCGTCTGCACCTGGGCCACTACTTCGGCACCCTCAAGGGCCGTGTTGAGCTGCAGAACATGGGCGCCAAGACCAACGTGCTCATCGCCGACTACCAGGTCATCACCGACCGCGACACGACCGAGCACATCCAGGACAACGTGTACAACATGGTCATGGACTACCTTGCCTGCGGTATCGATCCCGACAAGACCATGATCTACGCGCACTCCGCCGTGCCCGCCGCCAACCAGCTCATGCTGCCGTTCCTGTCGCTGGTGTCCGAGGCCGAGCTGGCGCGTAACCCCACCGTCAAGGCCGAGATGGAGGCCTCGGGCCATGAGCTTACCGGCCTTCTGCTCACATACCCGGTGCATCAGGCCTGCGACATCCTGTTCTGCAAGGGCAACGTGGTGCCCGTCGGTCGTGACCAGCTGCCGCACATCGAGCTCACCCGCACCATCGCCCGCCGCTTTAACAACCGCTACGGCAAGGTGTTCCCCGAGGTCGAGGCACTGCTGTCCGAGACCCCGCTACTGCCCGGCCTTGACGGTCGCAAGATGAGCAAGAGCTACGGCAACGCCATCAACATCTCGATGACCGCTGAGGAGACGGCCAAGCGCATCAAGAAGAGCCAGACCGACTCCGAGCGCATGATCACGTTCGATCCCGAGAACCGCCCCGGCGTGTCCGGTTTGCTTTCGACGGCCGCCATCTGCACCGGTCGCTCCGAGGTCGAAATTGCCGAGGAGATTGGCATGGGCGGCTCCGGCCAGCTCAAGAAGTACGTGACCGAGGCCGTCAACGAGTACTTCGCGCCGATCCGCGAGCGTCGCCAGCGCTACGAGAACGATCTGGATTACGTGAAGGACGTGCTGCACGAGGGCAACCGTCGCGCCAACGAGATCGCCGAGCAGACCCTGGCAGAGGTTCAGGACGCCATGGGTATGGTGTACTAGACCGATCTGCTGGCTTGAGCTTTCGATTGCTATAGGGCGGGCGCTACGGCGTCCGCCTTTTTTGGAACCGGACCGCTTCGGCTCCGTCCATCGCACTCCCCCGACAAACAGGAACAGGCCCGCTGGCAGATAGTTGCCAGCGGGCCTGTTCCCGAAGTACACCGTTGAATCGCACAGAGGGGAGGGATGCGAATCAAACTCAACAGGGCAGGCTTTTTCATCGCCTATTGCCTGCTCCGTTGCTGAAACCAATATAGTTCACCGTGGTTTACTTTCTAGCGTCAATATGCGCCGCCATACCTTCTCCATAAGTTAGCTCCGGTAAACCTGCAACGGAAAGCCACCACAAAGGGGACAGGCACCTTTGTGGTGGTTTTGGCCACTGCAGAGCCGCTAGAGTCCGGCAGGCCAGCGACAGGCGGCCAAGTCGACGTGCATGTCGTCCTTAAACGCCACACCCTCCCCTAGCAAAAGCTCACGTTGAGCATCGGGGCCGCCAAAGGCAAAGCCTTCGCAAATGCGACCGTCGGCAAACACCACACGATGGCAGGGAATCTGGCCGGGGCGCGGATTACTATGCAGGGCATACCCCATGTACCGCGCACTCCGCGGACGACCGGCGAGCAGCGCCACCTGACCGTAGGTGGCGACCATCCCCTCGGGAATCTGCTCGACCACCTCGTACACCCGTTCAAAAAAGCCCTCAGACGCCATTGCTCGCTCCCTTCCACCCGGAAAAGCATAAACCACCACAAAGGTGCCTGTCCCCTTTGTGGTGGTTTATGGCAGGTCGGTTAGTTGGCGGGCTGGAAGAAGGCTACTGCTACGGCGCCGGGGCCAACGTGGGTGCCGATGGTGGCGCCGATGGTGTGAACGGGCAACTCGCCCTCGGTGTGGCCAGCCCAAAGTGCCGCGCTGTCCTCGATATACTTCTTGAGCACCGCATCCGAAAGACCCGTATAGCCGAGCGCCAGCGGCATGGAAAAGTCGATGCCGCCCGCCTTTTTGACCTTTTGGTTCAGCAGGTTGCGGCCGTTCTTGGAACCGCGCGCCTTGCCCAGCTGCACGATCAGACCGTCCTCGACAGCCACCACAGGCTTTACGTTGAGCAGCGTGCCCACGGC
>CABURG010000222.1 GCA_902493835.1 uncultured Collinsella sp.
TGATCGGCCTCGAGACCTCGCTGTCGCTCGTGCTCACCGAGCTGGTCAACACGGGCAAGATGAGCGTGGGCCGCATGGTCGAGCTCATGGCCATCAAGCCGCGTGAGATCCTGGGCCTCGACCAGGTTCAGGTCAAGGCGGGCTCCGTTGCCGACCTGACCGTGTTCGATCCCGCCGCAACCTGGACGGTTGGCGAGGACGGTTACGAGTCGCGCGCCGAGAACTCCGGTTTCGCCGGCCGCACGCTTACCGGTCGTGCCACCGATGTGTTTGTCGGCGGTAAGCAGACGCTCGCCGACGGCTGCATCTGCTAGCATAGCCTTATCGCTTTTGTGCGCGGTGCCCTTGCGGTGCCGCGCTTTCTGTTCGTTTTGACCATGCAACCGCATGGGGGATTGGAGCGTCTATGCCCACACCTTCCACTGCACGCATGCACGACTTCGAGGTCGTATCGAACCAGGAGATCGCCGACGGCATCTTCTCGCTCGTCATCTCGGCCCCCAAGCTTGCAAGTGCGCTCAAGCCCGGTCAGTTTGTGAACATTGCCGTGCCCGGCGATGCGTCCTCGCTGCTTCGCGTGCCCCTGAGCTTCTATCGCGCCGACGCCCAGGCCGGTACCGTCGAGCTGTGGTACGCCGTCGTGGGCGACGACACCCGTCGTCTGTCGCAGATGGCCCCCGGTTCCACCTCTAACCTGCTGGGCCCCGGCGGCCGCGGCTGGCTTGTGCCCGAGGGCACCAGGAAGGCGCTGCTCGTGGCGGGCGGCATCGGTGTTCCGCCCGTGCTGTGCCTTGCCGGCAAGCTTGCCGAGCAGGGTGTGGCCGTCGACGTGTGCCTGGGCTTTTGCACCGCGTCCAAGGCCGTGGGTGTCGATGAGTTCCGCGCGCTGGGCGCCACGGTTAACGTGTGCACCGATGATGGCACGCTGGGCACGCACGGTTTTTGCACCGACCCGGCAGCCGAGCTGCTCGGCGAGGGCGGCTACGACTATGTGGCCAGCTGTGGCCCCGCTGTCATGATGAAGAAAGTCGCCGCCGCTGCCGCCGAGGCCGGTGCGTACTGCGAGGTGTCGCTTGAGCGCATGATGAGCTGTGGCTTTGGCGCCTGCAACACCTGCAATGTCGAGACGGTCGACGGTATGAAGGGCGCCTGCATGTGCGGCCCCGTGTTCGATGCTTCCAAGGTGGTGGTCTTCTAGTGGGTACCGTGAACATGGCCGTCGATTTCGGCGGCGTCAAGATGCAGAACCCCATCAACACCGCAGCCGGTACCTTTGGCTACGGTTGGCAGTTCCAGAACTTCTTTGATGTCTCCCAGCTGGGCGCCATCACCACCAAGGGTTGTGCTGCCGAGCCCTGGCCCGGCAACCCCGCGCCCCGCATGGCCGAGATCCCGGGCGGCATGATCAACTCCGTGGGCCTTCAGAACCCCGGTGTGGCCGCCTTTGCCCGCGAGTCCGGCCCGTGGCTCGAACAGCTTTCCAAGGACGGCTGCCAGGTCATCTGCCAGGTCGCCGGCCACTCCGTTGACGAGTTTGTGCGCGCGCTCGAGATGTATGTCGAGCTGTGCCCCTGGGCTGCCGGCTACGAGATCAACGTGAGCTGCCCCAATATCGCCGCCGGCGGTGCCGCCATGGGTTCCTCGCCCGAGGGCGCCTCTGCCGTTATGGCTGCCTGCCGTAAGGTGACCGATAAGCCGCTGTTCGTAAAGATGGCTCCGGTTAACGTCGCCGAGATCGCCAAGGCTCTCGAGGCCGCCGGCGCCGACGGCCTTTCGGTCATTAACTCCATCCAAGGCATGGCCATCGACGTTCATACCCGTAAGTCTCGCGTGGCCAAGCCCAAGGGCGGTCTTTCGGGCCCGCTGTGCCACCACATCGCCGTGCGCATGGTCTGGGAGGTCGCCCAGGCCGTCGATATCCCCATCAACGGTGTCGGCGGCGTCATGACGGGCGAAGATGCGGCCGAGTTTATCCTGGCCGGCGCCACCTGCGTGTCGGTCGGTATGGCCAACTTTGTCGATCCGTGCGCCTCGATTAAGATCGCGCACGAGCTCGAGGCTTGGGCGGAGTCCCAGGGCGTAAAGGACATCAACGAGCTGGTAGGTGCTTTCGAATGCTAGAGACCGATGCCCGCGACCGCGTTATCGTCGCCCTCGACTGCGACCGTGAGCGTGCGCTCGAGCTCGCCCACGAGCTTTCTGGCCATGCCGCTTGGCTCAAGGTGGGCA
>CABURG010000223.1 GCA_902493835.1 uncultured Collinsella sp.
CATCCGCACCGGCGACCGCGCCCGCACCCAAGCCCGCTGCTGCGAAGCCTGCACCTGCCGCGCCCAAACCTCAACCTAAAAAGGCCGCTCGTCCCAAGTCCGTCGAGCCCAAGTCGAGCCGTGACGAGATGACCTTTGCCCAGCGCATGGTTACCTCCAAGGAGCCTACGGGCGAGAACGAGATCCCTGGCATGGCGCCGGCTCAAAAAATCATCATTGTCCTTGCCCTCATCGCGTTTGTCATCTTTATGGGCTACACGATCCTGACCAGCATGGGCCTGCTCTAACCGATTTGCATCGGGCATCATGTCCGCATGCTCTGCTCTCGTCCAACCCTCAAATTCTGCACCACACATCCGAAAGGTCGCCCCATGGCTTTGACCGACATCTCGCATCCCACCGACATTGCAATGCTCACCGATCTGTACGAGCTCACTATGGCCCAGGGCCTGTGGGAGAGCGGCAAGGCCAATGAGCAGGGTTGTTTTACCGCGTTTTACCGCGACCATCCCTTTGGCAGCGCCTATGCCGTCATGTGCGGCACCGCCGAACTGCCCGAGCTGGTCGAGAATCTGCGCTTTACGCCCGAGGACATCGACTACCTCGCCTCGCTCCAGGCCCCTGCCGGCGGCGCGATGTTCAAGCCTGGATTCCTCGACTACCTGCGCGTTTTTCGTGCGCATGTAAATATCGATGCCGTGCCCGAGGGCGAGCTCGTCTTTCCGCGCGAGCCCATGGTGCGCGTCACCGGCCCCGCGCTGGAGTGCCAGCTGCTCGAGACAGCGCTGCTCAACATCGTCGGCTTCCAGACACTTGTCGCCACCAAGACGGCGCGCGTGGTGTTGGCGGCGGACGGTCGTCCCGTGGCCGAGTTTGGTCTGCGCCGCGCCCAGGGTCCCGATGGCGGCCTGGCCGTCGCGCGCGCGAGCTATGTGGCCGGCTGTTCCTCTACGTCCAATGTGCTCGCCGGTCGCCGCTACGGTATTCCCGTCTTTGGCACGCATGCGCACAGCTGGGTGATGAGCTTCGATTCCGAGCTCGAGGCCTTCCGCGCCTTTGCCAAGTCGAGCCCCAAGAACTGTACGCTGCTCATCGACACCTACGATGTGCGTGAGGGCTGCGAGCATGCCATTACGGTTGCCAAGGAGATGGAGGCGGTGGGCGAGCGCCTGTCGGCTATTCGCATTGACTCGGGCGACCTCGCCAAGCTCTCCAAGTATGTGCGCGGCCGTTTTGATGCCGAGGGCCTGCCCTATGTGGGGATCTCGGTTTCCAACGATCTTGACGAGTACACGATTCAGTCACTGCTCGACCAGGGTGCGCCTATCGATAGCTTTGGCGTGGGCACCAAGCTCGCGACCTGCTATGACCAGCCGGCGCTGGGCGGCGTGTACAAGCTTTCCGCCCGCCGTGCGAGCGAGACGGACCCGTGGACGCCGGTGGTCAAGCTCTCCGAGCAGCCCTACAAGCGCACGATCCCGGGCGTGCAGCGCGTGCGCCGCTATTACGACGGCTTTGGCGGCCCGATCTGCGACATGATCTATGACGAGGATCATCTGGCGGGGGAGGGCGCCGCGCGTGGCAATACCCTCGTGGCCGTGAATGATGCCGCCCTGGTGACCGACGTGTCCGAACTTGAGTATCGTGAGCTGTTGGTGCCGATCGTGCGCGACGGCAGTGCGGTGGCTCCGCGTGAGAGCATCCAGGACGCGCGCGAGCGCTGTGTTTGGGCGCTCGATCATCTGGATGCGGCTTTCAAGCGCTTCCTGTATCCGCAGACCTACGTGGTGGGTATGGAACAGGGCCTGGCCCAGGTGCGCGACGAGCTCGTGCGCAAGAATATGGCCGCGGCCTCGGCTTTCCCCTGGGCAAAATGATTCCATGGGCGGTAGGGGCGAGTCACGCTCCCTTGGCCGCCAGCTCGGCCGTTCGCTGAACAGTTGATTGGTTTGACGTATGACGACTTCTTATAAAACGATGGTGGTAAAGATCGGTTCGTCCACGGTGGTGGGCGCCGATGGCAAGGTCAACCGCGCCTTTATCGGCGGACTTGCCGATCAAGCCGCAGCGCTGCGCAAGCTCGGCTGGCGTCTGGTCGTGGTGAGCTCGGGCGCTATTGCCTGTGGCTATCCCGTGTTGGGCTTCGACCGCAAGCCGGTCGGCGACCTTCCGAGCCTGCAGGCCTGCGCCTCGGCTGGTCAGTGCATCATCTCGTCGGCCTACGAC
>CABURG010000224.1 GCA_902493835.1 uncultured Collinsella sp.
GATAACTCCCAGCTTTTCCATCGCCGCCTCCTTGGTGACGCTTGCGCAACTGCGCGTATCATACCCGCGCCCGCCCGATGCAAACCGGACGGGCGCCGCACTCATCTACTTGTAATACGTCTTGAACAGCTTAAAGTGGCGCAGCTTGGTGTGCCACATGCGCAGCCAGCGGTTAAAGACAAAGTCGCCCTTCATAAACGAAGGGTCGGCGCCCTTACCTTCCTTGTCCAGGCGATGCACCTTAGCGCGCAGCTCGGGATCCTTGACGTACTTGTCGACGACGCCCATGGGGACGACCATCCACAGGGCCTCGTCCTGCGCCGTCACAAACTCCGGCTCAAACGGGCGGCTGAACACATACTCGTCCACCACATACTTGGCAACGTTAAAGCCGCTGTTGGTAACGTAGTAGTTGCTGCGACCCTGGCGCGTGTTGAAATCGAAGAACTTAAACGAGCCGTCGCGCTCGTCGTACTTAACGTCAAAGTTGGAATAGCCCACAAAGTGAAGGTCCTCGAGCAGCTTGCGCACGCCGCCCATGAGTTCGTCGTTAGGCTCGGTAATGATACAGGCATGGTTGCCGACACCGTGGGGCTGATGCTCCTCGAGCAGCACATGGCCCAGGCACATCATGCGGACCTTACCGTTGCGGTCGGAATAGCTGGTGAGCACGCGCATGTACTCGTCGTTGCCGGGCACGCGATCCTGCAAGATCAGATCGTCGGTGTAGCCGCTGGCATACGAATCGCGAATGACCTGTTCCAGCTCGGCGCGGTCGGCAATCTCATAGGCCTTCTTCTGGCCCTCGAACTCATGCTGCCACCACATGATGCCGTCAGAAGGCTTCAGAATCATCGGGTAAGGAAAATCGATCTGGTCGAGCACTTCGGCAGGCGCCTCACCCTGGGCATTAAGCATCGCCTTGGTAAAGGTAAACGTGTGTGGATAGGGCACGCCATGCTTCTCGCACAGCTCGTAGAAGATCTCCTTCTTCTGGCACTGCTCGAGCATGCTGTAGGGCGCGTAGGGAGCGACGATGTTATCCGCCAGCTCATGAGCATCCTTGGCTTGAGCCACGAGAGCGACATAGTTGTCGCCGCAGCCCACAAGGACAATAGTCTTGTCGGCATGCGCTTGGGCAATGCCGTTGACGGTTTTGAGCATCACGGGCATGGTGTCGATATCCACGTTGGGCGTGTAGTCGATAATCTGGCTGCGGTACGCGGGACCCGTCTGATACTTGCCAAAGACCAGACTCTTGACCTGGTACTCCTCGTAGAAGGCGCGCGCCACCGAATAGGCGTTGATGTCGCCACCAAGCAGCACGGGAATGAACTCGCGCTCTGTAAATTGCAATGCCATGGAAACTTCCTATCATGAACTGCCCACACAACGGGCGGTCTTTGCGCATCTGATTTATTCTAGCGTGCCAAGCCGCCGGCGCCCAAAGCTCCACCGTATCTATGGCAATCGACGTAATCGTCCAGCACAAAGACCAGCACGAAGACGGCGCTCACCGTTGTATGACAACGGGCAATGAACCTACCATTGTTGTAGGATTCAGTGTATTGACATCCTCGAGCGAAAGGCGCGCACGTGCCCCAAGACCATCCGACCGATAATCCCATCCTCAATGCCGCGAGGCGCGAGCTGGCGGAACGTGCGAAAGCGACCGCTCCCCTGTGCACGGCAAACGACGCCTACAACGGACCCGCCCGCATCGTCTCGATCAACACGTCGGCACACAAGGGCACGCGCAAGTCGCCCGTCGCCGATGGACGCGACACCGTTATAGAGCAATTTGGTCTCGCCACCGATGCGCACGCCGGACATTGGCACCGCCAGGTCTCTTTTTTAGCCGCGGAGTCCATCCAGACGGCGCAGGCACGCGGGCTCGACGTTCACGAGGGTGACTTTGGAGAAAACTTCACAACCCGGGGCATCAACCTGTTCTCGCTCCCCTTGGGCACACAGCTCAAGCTTGGAAGCGACGTGCTCGTCGAAATCAGCCAAATCGGCAAGGTCTGCCACACCCGTTGCGCCATCTACTATCTCGCTGGCGACTGCATCTTTCCCCACGAGGGCGTTTTTGGCGTGGTACTAAAGGGCGGAGAGGTCCATACCGGCGACGATATCCGGGTAGTCAAACTCGGCGACGGCACCTGTTCGTTCACCCCCGCCGAGGCCCTCGAA
>CABURG010000225.1 GCA_902493835.1 uncultured Collinsella sp.
AAGGGCCCCTGCTCACCCCGCAACACGACGGACGACGCTTCTACCATTTGAGCGCTATCAAGCCAACGCGCGCCGCCCTTGGCATCACCCGAGGCTGATGCAATCACCACATAGCGGTCCCCATCCGCACCGCGCTCGTCAAAGCCATAGGTATACCCGCCGGCATCAAACGTTGTTTCCGCCGTGACATACCAAGGAAGATCCACGTCCCCTAGCTGCGCACCTCCCATGCAGTTTGCGCTGTCGAGCTTACAGACGAGGGCCTTGAGACCCGATACGCAGTCGTTATCCTGCGGATCCAATTCATACCTCTCGACCGCCTTGGGCGATATCCACACCACAACGCGATCGGCAGCAGGCGCCACTACAAGGTCCACGCCCTCGTCAACGGGAAACCGGTAGCCCTCAGGCTGGCCCTCCATGGCACGAGCGGTCCCCTTGGCCAACCGCTCAAAACCCTCGATCCCATAGGAAAGCCCATGGGCGGTCGCAGCAACCTGGGCCCCGTCCTCAACGTCTCCAGCAAACGCAAATCCCGGCACCCAGCAAAGCGAGAAGGTCAAAGCACAGGCGACAAGCATGCGGAATCTATTAAGCACGAAAAGCTCCAAGCGAATACAAGGACGGAGTGAAACACAAAACGATGGAATTATCGCGCCAAGCCGCACTACGCGGAAAGCTCAAAGCCGTACTTAGCCCAAATCTTCTGAGCCTTCTTGTTGGACAGGCAGAAGTCGATAAACGCCTTGGCCTCGTCGGCGTGCTCGGAGCCATCGGCGACAGCGCCCGGATACACGATGGGCTTGTGCGAGTCCTCGGGACACACGAAGGCCTCCTCGATGCCGTCGTAGCGGAAGATATCGGAGCTGTAGACAAATCCAGCCACGCAGTCGCCTGTGGACACATAGGCGGCGGCGGTACCAACTTTGTCGGCCAGTGCGACCTTGTCGGCGATCTCGGGAGCATACTCACCGTCGTCGCCCTCGGTGCCGGTATAGAGGCCCACGGAGGCCAGAGCCTGGTTGGCGTACTTTCCGGCGGGAACGGTCTTGGCGTCGCCGATGGCGATCTTGCCGTCCAGATTCGCGACGTCGGCGATGGCCTCGACCTTGGTGTCGGAGCCCTCGGCGCGAATAATCACGAGGTCGTTGACAAACATATCCTCGCGGGTGTCGGCGTCGACGAGCTCAGCGGTCTCAGCGTCATCCATGGTGCCCTTGGAAGCAGTGATGAGCACGTCGACCGTGGCGCCGGCACGCATCTGCTCAACGAGGTCGCCGGAGGCCTTAAACTGCGTGTCGGCAAAGGTGGTGCCGGTCTGGTCGGTGTAGAGCTCTTGGACCTCGGGAAGGGCCTTCTCGAGGGAGTTAGCAGCGAAGACCTGAAGCTCGACAGCTTTCTTGGAAGATGCCTTAGCAGAACCGGCATCGGATCCGGCCGGCTCGGACGTCTTGCTGCCCGAGCAGCCGGCAAGACCAAGGCCGGCAGCGGCGACAGCAGAAAGCGAGACGAATTCGCGGCGAGAAACCATATCGAACATATTCAACCCTTTCGGACCTTGTGCCCGGGTACCCCACCGCGGGCTTTAATCTGCAACCAGATTATACTTCTGCGCGAATAATGATAGTGAGAAATTATTCTCGCCAGAGAATATAGTTTCGAGTTAGCGTGCACCTCGGCGTCGCTTCGGCGGAAAACAAAGGCGGAGCAGCCCGTAAGGTCGCTCCGCCGCAGGTAGTGCGCTTATTTGGCGTGCCCGCCGCCCGCCGTCATCTGGGCCGCATGCTCCAGCTGGTCCGCTATGGCCTCCCAGCTTTCGCGGGCGGCCTTCGTGGAACCGGGAAAGTTAACGACAAGTGTATGACCTCGTTGCATGCAAATAGCGCGCGAGAGCATGGCGCGGCGCGTCTTGGTCATGGAGTATGCGCGAATCGCCTCTGCAATACCCGGCACATCGCGGTCGCAGACGGCACGCGTCGCCTCGGGCGTCACGTCGCGCATCGAAAGTCCCGTGCCGCCACAGGTGAGCACGACATTGGCGTGGCACTCATCGGCAGCTTCCACAATGGCATCACCGATCTCGCTGGCGTCGTCGCGCACGACCACATGTGAGACGACCGTCCAGCCCTGCGCCTCGATAAGTTCCTCGAGTGCGGCTCCAGCCTCGTCCTGAGCAAGATCG
>CABURG010000226.1 GCA_902493835.1 uncultured Collinsella sp.
AGTCGACAGTACATTTGGAAGCACCTACGTTCCTCAAAGAATTGTTAGATTAAAAGTAACAGACCGGATGAAGATGCGTGCGACGGGGGCGAGGCGAATGGCTGAACGGTATCGATACGCGGGTTCAACGGTATTATATTGACCACATAGATTTTTAACTTGCATTTCTACCCGCCCTTTTCGTAGAGTCGCCGATACGTGCTTAGCGCACCCTCGGCGCGTCCGGCAGGCTTTGCGAAATGGGATCCAGGAGACTTCGGCGCAGCATCATCTTGCGGAATGCTTCTAATGAGCCTCCCATCCTTCAAAAACAGAATCTCATCGCACAGCCTATCGACCGAATCCAAGATGTGGGATGACATGATGATGCACGTACCAGAATACGGCCTGTCCGCTCAATGTGTTCGGCTGAGATCGGAAATCAACCCAACACGAGCCGGACACGCGCCAGACGGCTCTTCCCCGTACGGCCTTCCCCCTTACGCTCATGTTGCAGGCATGTAACGCCGCAGCGAGCGCGCCTTTTTTGCGCCAGACAGGTACAATGATGAACACTGTACCGTAGCGGAGCGCCCCGCGCGCGCCGCAACCACGCGAAAGGGTTTCCCATGGCCGAGATCTCGTCCTCCCGTATCGTCATCACCGTCCTTGGCAAGAACCGCCCCGGCATCGTCGCCGGCGTCACCCGCGTCCTGGGCGAGGCCAACGTCGACATCCGCGACATCACGCAGTCCATTATCGAGGACATCTTCACCATGACCATGCTGGCCGATACCGCCGAGTCCAAGCTCGACTTCGCTGAGCTGCAGAAGGCCCTGGCCGAGGCCGGCGAGCTTTCGGGCGTCAACGTGTCCATCCAGCGCGAGGACGTCTTCAACTTTATGTACCGCCTGTAGCGAGCAAGCCGCCGGGGATTGCCTGACACGCGCATGCCCATGCAAGCCACCCCGATGCGGCCCGGAGAGGAGCGCACATGGCCTACGACGCCAAGAAAATCTATTACCGCTTCGATGACCACTTGAGCCGACTGGTTCTGGATTACGAAGCAAGCCGCCAGATTTCGTCTGAGAGCGAAAGCCTCTACCACGGCCTGCCGACCGACCCTTATGACGAGGGCTTGTTCGAAGAGCACAATGTCAAGCGCGGCCTGCGCAATGCCGACGGCTCGGGCGTGGTCGCGGGCCTCACTCGTATCTCGGATGTGCACGGCTACAACAAGGTCGACGGAAAGGTCGTGCCCGATCAGGGCAAGCTCACGCTTCGCGGCTACAGCATCGAGGATCTGGTCAACAATGCCCAGGCCGAGAATCGCTACGGCTACGAGGAAGTCGCCTATCTGCTTATCACGGGTTCGCTGCCCAACAAAGAAGAGCTCGACGGCTTTTGCGAGCGCCTGGGCGCCTTTAGACATCTGAGCGACGAGTACGTTAAAGAGTTCCCTATGACCACAGTGTCGTCGAGCATCATGAACGTGCTCCAGCGCGCCGTACTGCTGCTCTACGCCTTCGACGCCGAACCAGACGTGATCACGCCTGAGCACGAAATCGACGTCGCCATTTCCATGCTCGCACGTCTCCCGCGCATCGCCGCCTTCGCACACATGGCCTCGGTCGCCAAGCTTCGCGGCTCCGAGGTTCACGTGCCGCACCCCACGCCCGGCCTCTCCACCGCCGAGACCATCCTACAGGTCCTGCGCGGCGGCATGGCGTTCACCCGCGATGAGGCGATGCTGCTCGACGTTATGCTCATGCTGCATGCCGAGCACGGCGGTGGTAACAACTCCACCTTCGCTTGCCGCGTGCTGTCGTCTTCGGCCACCGACCCGTATTCCGCCTACGCCGCGGCTATCGGCTCGCTCAAGGGCCCGCGCCACGGCGGTGCCAATGCCAAGGTCGTGTCTATGCACGAGGACATCCGCGCGCATGTCTCCAACTGGGAGGACGAGGACGAGGTCGCAGCCTATCTGGGCAAGATCCTCGACAAGCAGGCCTTCGACGGCACGGGCCTCATCTACGGCATGGGCCACGCCGTCTATACGCTCAGCGACCCGCGCGCCGAGGTCTGCCGCCGTTACGCGCGCACACTTGCCGCCAAGAAGAACCTGGGCGATGAGTTCGCGCTCATCGAGCGCATCGAGCGCCTGGCACCCCAGGTCATGC
>CABURG010000227.1 GCA_902493835.1 uncultured Collinsella sp.
TATGCGTGCGCGGTATCACGTCGTTTACGCACGGTCTGCTCGAGTTGCTGTCTGCCGTGGCGAACAATGGGGGAGAGGTCGTCGTGCTGCTTGCCCGCGAGCAGGCGGCGATGCGCGAGGAGCTTGCCGCGGCATTTGATGCCCGCGATGTGTTGTTTGAGATCGCGCCGCTAGGGGAGGGTGTCGGCGCGTCTGATGCCGCTTGCGGGACCGCCGCTCAGCCTGCCTTTATTGAGGTCGCTGGCCCCCATGCCCGTGCTCATGCTTATGCGGACGCAATTGATGATCTGGTAAAAACGTGCCGGGGTTCCGAGGTCGACGGCGCCTCTGCCGACCCCGTGCGTGTGCTTGCCGTTTCTGCCCGGGCACCCCAGCTGTTCGGTGAGCTCGCCTCTCGTCTGGCGGCTCGTCATATCGCCGCCGAGACAGCTGAGTTCACGGCGTTTTCCCAATCCATTGCGGGCAGGCAGTTTGCGGCGCTTGCCGGTCTGATCGAGCGCATGAAGGCCGCCGATGAGGGCATGGCGTCAAAGATCGAGTGGTGGCCCGCGCCGGAGCTTACCGACTGGATCTACAGTCCGCTTTCGGGCGCTGATGCCGTCAATGCCCGTACCTTCGATAAGAATATGCGTCTCTCGCGCAGCAAGACTACCACGGGCGTTAAGAGCCTGCTGCAGAGTGTCCAAGGCCAGGTGAGGGGCGCGCGCAAGGCGGCGAGCGACGATAACTGGTTTAAGAACGTACCGTGTGTGGTCTCGGACGTGTTCCAGGCTCTGTGGCGTGACAAGCCCGTGACGGCGCTCAAGGCCATGCTTGCCGTTGCCGAGGCGTTGCCCGATCGCTCGCTGGGCAGCTTGGATGGCCAGGCCCGTCGCCAGGCGGAGGTAGCCCTGCTGCGCCACGCCATCGACATCCTTATGAACGGCGCCCGCGCGCTCGACGTGTCGCAGGCCGCGACCGTTCCCGTGCTCGATGGCATTCGCACTAAGGTGGACAAGCGTAGCACCGCCTATGATTACGAGACCCACGAGGTTGACCGCGCGCCGCGTGCTCAGGTTCGTTTTGCTTCGCTTGCCGATGCGGCGGCTCTGCGCCCCGGCAGCTACGATGCCGTGCTGTTTGCCGATGTCGATCTGGACAGCTATCCGCTCTCACATGAGGAGGGGCCGCTGGCCACGCTGACGGCGAGCCTTGGTCGCGAGGGCGTGACGCTTGAGCCCGCGGCCTTGCTGCGCGTGCGCTTTGGCCACGCGATGCAGGCGGCACGCGGCCCGGTTGCGCTTGCGCGCGTGACGCACGATCGCCAGGCGCGCGAGTGCTACCCGGCAGCCGTATGGACCGAGCTGCGGGCACATGCCGAGGCCGCTGGCGCTGCCAAGCCCACGTGCGTGGGCGAGGGCGATATCATCGCCGACTTTGATCCCGCTGCAGGCGAAGGTCTTAGGCGCGAGCGCGTGACCTGCGAAGCTCCTCAGCATCTGAGCGATGAAGCCATTCCGTATCTGGTCCTGCGCCGTCGCGATGGCGAGGGCGAGGACGCGCCGCTCGTGCCGCGTCTGACGTCCGCCTCGCAAATCGAGGCCTATTCTACCTGCCCACTGTGCTGGTTCGTGTCGTATCGCGTTAAGCCCCAGTCTATCGACGCGGGCTTTGGCAACATGGAGAAGGGCAACTTTGTCCACGACGTGTTGGAGCATCTGCATGCCCGTCTGTCCCAAGAGGGCATGGAGCGCGTGACGCCCGAGAATCTGCCGCGTGCACAGGAGCTGCTGCACGAGGTCTTTGGCGAGACGTTGGCCGAGCACGCCGGCAAGCGCGGCACGGAGGGTCCGCTGGTGCCGCTCTCTGCGGTGGAGGAGCGCCAGGTGGCCGAGATCTTGCCGCAGCTGGAGGGTGTGCTTGCCTACGAGTCCGAGGCACTTGCCCCCTTTGCCCCGCGCTACCTGGAGTTCGCCTTCAACGAGCTCAAGGTCGAGTATGCCGGTTGGCCGCTTGGCGGGCGCATCGATCGCGTGGACGTGGACGCCGAGAATCATGCCGTGGTGATCGACTACAAGCATCGCACGGGCGTTGAGGAGTTTAAGCTCGCCGACCCTACGGTGCGCGACGAGGA
>CABURG010000228.1 GCA_902493835.1 uncultured Collinsella sp.
CTGAACAATCGCAAGTGTCCGGCGAGGGGGCGGCTTTGTAAAGCCGTTTGGCCCCACCCGCATAGCGGGTGGTTTCTGATGCGGCGCGCTGCGCGCCCCGCACAGGCTAAAGCCCGTAATCAAAAAGAGCTGGCCGGGCAAAGCCCGACCAGCTCACAAACTTTCCCTCAGCCCTTTTTCATCCGCGCGGGAGTAAAGCCAGCAAGGATACCGTAGGGCCCACCCCGGGAGTGTTTTCTTCTGAGCGATCCCGCAGCGCGAAGCGCGAGGACCAGCGAAGAAGAAAACACGCAGGGGCGGGCCCGGACAGGTTAACTTACTCCTTCTCGACCGCGCGCATGATCGCCTTGTAGATCTCCATCAGCGGAATGATCAGGAAGGCAAGGCCCAGCGCGGCAAGAACGCCCTTGAGCTCAAGCGTCACGGGGCCAAAGAACATCTCGGCAAGCGTCGGCTGAACGGTCACGATAACCGTCAATACCAGCGCCAGCGCGGCCGAAGCCCACAGCCACTTGTTCTGCTTCTTCATGCTAAACAGCGACGCACGACGGCTGCGCATATTGAAGCAGTGGAAAATCTCGACCATGTTGAGCGTGATGAACGCCATCATCACGCCTTCCTCGTCGGCATTGCCGGCGATCATATCGGCGATGTGGATGTAGCCCATGTCAAAGTACACGCCCACAAAGAAGCTCGCCAGCACCAGCACGGTGATGATCAGCCCCTGAACCACACAGTCCAGGCCCATATGTCCGGCAAAGACACCGTCCTTGGCGTTGCGCGGCTTGCGCTTCATGATGTCGCCCTCGGCATCCTCCATGCCCAGCGCGAGCGCGGGGAAGCAGTCGGTGACCAGGTTCACCCACAGCAGCTGCACCGGCTGGAAGATGGTAAAGCCGATGAGCGTGGCGATGAACACCGAGAACACCTCGGCAAGGTTGGCCGAAAGCAGGAACTGGATGACCTTGCGGATGTTGTCGTAGATGCGACGGCCCTCTTCGCAGGCACCGATGATGGTGGCGAAGTTGTCATCGGCAAGCACCATGTCGGCGACGTTCTTGGTGACGTCGGTACCGGTGATGCCCATGCCCACGCCGATGTCGGCGCGCTTGATGGACGGGGCGTCGTTGACGCCGTCGCCCGTCATGGCCACGATCTGGTCGCGCGACTTCCAAGCCTCGACGATGCGTGTCTTGTGCTCGGGCTGGACGCGGGCGTACACGCCGTAGTCCTCGATGTGCGCGTCGAGCTCCTCGTCGCTCATGCGGTCGAGGTCGGCGCCGGTGATGGCATGGCTGCGATCGGTGACGATGCCCAGCTGCTTGGCGATGGCCACGGCGGTGTCGATGTGGTCGCCCGTGATCATGACGGTGCGGATACCGGCATCGTGGGCCTCGCGGATGGCGTCGGCGACCTCGGGGCGGACCGGGTCAATCATGCCGGACAGGCCGCAGAAGACCAGGTCGTGCTCGAGCGCAGCGGGGCTGCAGTCACTCGGGACCTCGGTGTAGGTGCGGCTTGCCAGCGCCAGCACGCGCAGGGCCTCGTCGGCCATGGCCTTGTTGGCGGCCACGAGCTCGGCGCGACGCTCCTCGGTCAGCGGAACGACCTTGTCGCCCGCGTAGATATGAGTGCACAGGCCGATCACCACGTCGGGCGCGCCCTTGGTGTACTGCTCGTACTCGCCGTCCAGGGTCTCGACGACCACGGACATCATCTTGCGGCCAGAGTCGAACGGGGCCTCACCCACACGCGGGTGCTCGGCGGTCAGGCCGGTGAGCCCCGCCTTGCCGGCGTCGTTGACGAGGGCGCACTCAGTCGGCTCACCCACGGCCTCGCCCAGCTCCTCGTCCCACTGGGCGTCGGAGCACAGAGCCATGCCGGCCAGGAACTTCTCCTTAGGCGCAGCGAGCTCGTGCTTGACGACGGTCATCTTGTTCTGGGTGAGGGTACCGGTCTTGTCGGAGCAGATGGTCTGTGTGCAGCCAAGGGTCTCGACGGCAGAGAGCTTGCGGATGATTGCCTGGCGCTTGGCCATTTTGGTCACGCCGAGCGAAAGCACGATAGTCACGACGGCAACCAGGCCCTCGGGGATGGCGGCGACGGCAAG
>CABURG010000229.1 GCA_902493835.1 uncultured Collinsella sp.
CGAAGCATCGCGTGGTGGGGCTCGTTATTGAGACGCGCCCCGATGCCGTAACGCCGCAGGCCCTTACACTTATTCGCCGCTTGGGCTGCACCAAGATTCAGATGGGCATCCAGAGCCTCGACCAGCACCTGCTCGATATCAACGAGCGCCGCATTTCGGTGGCTCAGATCGAGCAGGCGTTTTCGCTTGCGCGCCTGTTTGGCTTTAAGATCCATGCGCATTTTATGCTCAACTTACTGGGCGCCACACCCGAGGGGGACAAGCGCGACTACGAGCGCTTTATGACCGAGGGGGCCTTTATGC
Source organism: uncultured Collinsella sp. (assembly GCA_902493835.1). Lineage (GTDB taxonomy): Bacteria > Actinomycetota > Coriobacteriia > Coriobacteriales > Coriobacteriaceae > Collinsella. The sequence goes on from CABURG010000229.1 coordinate 304, forward strand.
CCGACGAGGTCAAGGTCTACCCGTGTGCGCTCATTGAGGGTTCGCGTCTGGTGGGCTGCTATGAGCGCGGCGAGTGGCGTCCCTATACCGAGGAAGAGCTGCTCGATGTGCTGGCCGACGATATCGTGGTGACGCCGGCGTTCTGCCGCATCAGCCGCATGATCCGCGACTTTAGCTCCGACGACATCATGGTGGGCAACAAGAAACCCAACCTGCGTCAGCTCGTCGAGAACCGCCTGGCGGCTCGTGGGGAAGGCGCGACGGTGCGCGAGATTCGCTATCGCGAGATCAGCACGGCTGGTGCCGACCTGGACGAGTTGACCCTTGACGAGGAAGTTGCGTACGAGACGCCGGTGACTTACGAGCGCTTTTTGCAGTGGGTGACGCCGCAGGGCAAGATCGCGGGCTTTTTGCGCCTGTCGCTGCCCGACCGTTCGTTTGTTGCCGCGCATGCGGACGAGTTGCCGACGACGCTGGACGAGGCGATGATTCGCGAGGTGCACGTGTATGGCATGGCGGCGCGCGTGGGGTATCAAGGCCAGGCGGCCCAGCACCATGGGTTGGGGCGTCTGCTCGTAGAGCGTGCGTGCGAGATTGCCCGGGATGCGGGTTATGCGCGTATCAACGTGATTAGCGCGATTGGTACGCGCGAGTACTATCGCCATTTGGGTTTTTACGATCATGGACTCTATCTGCAAAAGGAGCTGTAAATGAACAAGCCGAGTGTTTCTACTGGCGTCGTTGCCGGCGTTGCTCTGGGAGCCGTGGCGCTTGGTGCGGCCGCCGTTGCTGTTCGTGCTGCCTGTCTGCAGGTTGCGCGAACCCGCAATGGGTTGGCGCGTGTGAAACGCGTGCACGATGAGGACGGCGACGAGGTTCGCGTGTTGGTGCAAGGCGGCGTCTACCAAAGCGCAAGTTACGTTGGCGAGCGTTGGGCGGAGCCCGTCTTTGCGTACTATCGTGCGTTTGACGACGTGTTTGAGGCCGAGGGCGCAATGCGTGACGCTTATGGTCACGGTATCAACTGCATGCTTATGCTGGGCGGTGGCGGGTTTGCCTATCCTAAGTTCGCTCTGATGTCGCACGAGAGCTTGCGCATGGACGTCATCGAGTATGACGGAGAGATTACGCGCCTGGCGCGTCGCTGGTTCTACCTAGATGAGCTGGAGCGCGCGGCGGGCGATCGCCTGCGGGTGATAACCGCCGAGGCTCGCTCGCATCTGGGCGTGACGAGCGTGGGGCATCGTCGCTACGACGTGGTCGCGAGCGATTGCTTTGGCGGTGCCGAACCCGTACGTGAGCTGGCGACGGTTGAGGCGTTGCGTTTGGTGCGAGGCAGCCTGAACCCCGGGGGTATCTACGTTGCCAATATCGTGAGCGCAAACGAGGGGAGCGACGTGACGTTCCTGCGCGACTGCGCTGCCACGGCACTCGAGGTATTCTCCCACGCCTGGGTGGTCCCATGCGGTGATGCGGAGTTCGGCGGCGAGGAGAACTACCTGCTCATCGCCAGCGACGGCGACTACGCTTTTGCCGAAGCTGTGCCTTTCGATGCCGACTTTCTCGGTGCCGCCCTCCACGACCAGCATTGGGAGTAGTCAATTTGTGACGGGCTCTATGGTTTTGTCAATCATACGCTTCATCTATTTTCAGCATGACGCATCTGGACGCCCGGCGCCAACGCGCCTCATCTTCGGTTGATTCCGCCGCCCGCTAGGCCAAAATTGTCATCGGAAGTATCAAATGAACAAGCAAGCCACTACGCAACTGCACATCTATTCCGCCTTTTTCGTTCTC
>CABURG010000230.1 GCA_902493835.1 uncultured Collinsella sp.
AAACGAGAGCTTGCTGACGGGCGAGAGCGACCTTATCAAGAAACAGCCCGGTTCCGAGCTCATGAGCGGCAGCTTTATCGACTCGGGCCTGCTGCGCGCCCGCGTGATCCATGTCGGCGCCGACAACTACGTGGCCAAAATCAATAACGAGGCCAAGTACGTCAAAAAGGTCAATTCCGAGATCATGAACGCGCTGAACGCCATCGTGCGCTTTGCGAGCATCATCATGATCCCGCTCGGTTTGGCGTTGTTTGCCTCGAGCGTGAGCGAGCTGTGGGATGCCGCGGGAACCCCGGGCGATAGCGCGCTTTCGTGGTGCTTCTCCGAGTTGTTGGCTGGTCATGTGCCTTCGTCGGCGCTGCTGTCCACGGTGGGCGCCCTGCTGGGCATGATCCCGCAAGGCCTGGTGCTGCTGACCTCGTCGGTGCTCGCCATCGCCACGGTGCGCCTGGCCCGCCGCAAGGTGCTGGCGCAGCAGCTCTACTGCATCGAGACGCTCGCTCGCGTCGACGTGCTGTGCCTGGACAAGACGGGCACCATCACGTCGGGCCGCATGGAGGTTGAGGGCACGTATCCGCTGCCGGTTGAGGGTGTGAGCCTATGCGCCGGCTCGGACGAGGCGGCTGTTCCCGCCGAGACCACGGTGCTCGATTTTGCGCTGGCTAATGTCGCGCGTGCGACTTCGGCCGACGCCAACGAGACCTGCCAGGCGCTACTCAACTATTACGCTGATCGTCCGGTCGAGGTGTCTGAGCCGCTGTCGGTCATTCCGTTCTCATCGTCTAAAAAATGGAGCGGCGCTTCGTTTGCACAGGGCTCATATGTGATGGGCGCCGCGCAGTTTGTGCTCTCCGATCGTGTGTTTGCCCAGGTCGAGAACCGTGTCGCCGAGCTTGCCGATACTTGCCGCGTGCTCGTGGTGGCGCGCGTGGACGGCTTTACACCCGATGGCGATATGGTGGGCGAGGCCGAGCCCGTGGGCTTTGTAACCATCCGCGACGAGATTCGTACCTCGGCGGCCGAGACTATTGGCTACTTTAACGAGCAGGGCGTGACCCTCAACGTGATTAGTGGCGACGACCCGCGTACGGTGTCGTCGATCGCGCGCGTGGTGGGCGTGCCGGGGGCGGACGCTTATGTGGACGCCACGACGCTCGATACGCCGGCCAAGCTCGATGCCGCAGTGGACCGCTACCATGTCTTTGGTCGTGTGACCCCGCAGCAGAAGCGCGAGCTCGTGCAGGCGCTCAAGCGCCGCGAGCACACCGTGGCCATGACGGGCGACGGCGTCAACGACGTGCTGGCGCTCAAGGAGGCCGACTGCTCCGTGGCCATGGCGGCCGGCTCCGATGCCGCGCGCAACGTGGCCGAGATCGTACTCGTCGACAACGATTTTGCCTCGATGCCCGCCGTGGTGGCCGAGGGCCGTCGCTCCATCAACAACCTGCAGCGTTCGGCCTCGCTGTTCCTGACCAAGACGCTGTTCTCGATGGGCCTGGCGGCGCTGTGCATCGCGCTGCCGCCGTACCCCTTCGAGCCCATCCAGATGACGCTCATCAACTTCTTCTGCATCGGCGCGCCGGGCTTTGTGTTGGGCCTGGAGCCCAACAATGCTCGCGTGAAGGGTGCGTTTTTGACGAACGTACTTAAGCGTGCACTGCCGGCGTCGATTGCGGTCATTTTGGCTGCGGCGCTCGATATCTTTGTAGCGCGCGTGTTTGGCTTTAGCCAGCTCACGCTGTCTACGATGTGCCTGCTTACGTCGTGCGCGGCGAGCGTCAGCCTGATCTGGCGCATCTCGCAGCCTCTCACGCCCTTACGTGTGGTGCTCTTTGTGTTTGTAGTCGCCGGCATCCTGGTGGGCGTTATCGGATTCCCAGAGCTGCTGTCTATTGCCAACCTGTCGATGGGCCAGATGGTTATCTTGGCTGTCATTGTGGTCTTTACCTGCTCGGTGTTCTTTAAGCTCGCCACGATGATGGATTCGCTCAAGCCGCGTCGTCGTCATGCTGCAACTGGTTTTGGCCGCGGTGTGCGCGTCCACCTGGGTCGCGGTGGCGGCAAGGTGAGCTCGACGGGTTCGAC
>CABURG010000231.1 GCA_902493835.1 uncultured Collinsella sp.
CGCGCACCGCGATGGCCTTCTTGGAGGTCAGCAGCGTGAGCTTATCGACCATCTTCTTGGAACGCATGGACTGAATGACGCCAATAGCGGTATTGAGGAACACCACAAACAGGAACGTCAGGTTCTTAAACGAACCGGTCAAAATGACCAGGAACGCCAAGATCACGTTGATCAAATTGAACAGCGTGCAGAGGTTCTCGATGATGAGCTCTTTGACCGACTTGGTCTTGAGCTCCATGTTGCGGTTGATCTTACCGGCGGCGATGCGCTCCTCGACCTCGGCGGTCGAGAGTCCGCGCTCGATATCCGTTGCTGCCATACCACGTCCCATCACGTCGCGTCGGTATAAGAAAAACCGCCCGGACCATACGAGGTTCGGACGGTCTTACGTTCGATGGTGCCCCATGTTGGATTCGAACCAACGGCCTTCTGCTCCGGAGGCAGACGCTCTAATCCCCTGAGCTAATAGGGCGAACGACTGGCATTATACCCAAGTGCGCCACGGGCTATCAAAATAAAAGAAAAAGCTTTGCAATTCCGTGGGAGACGAGGCGCAACGGCCCACTTTAGAAGGCAAAAGCGAGTCAGATAGTATAAACTCACATGCACCATATACACGGCTCGCGATGCGAGCCGTTTTTGCAAAAGTTATCCATCGAGGTGAGAGGCACACCATGATTGCAATTTTAAAGCAGAGCGCCAGCGACGAGGCCGTCAGCCATATCGTCAGCTGGATTGAGAAAAAGGGCCTGAAGACCGACGTCTCACGCGGCGAGAACGAAACGATCATCGGCCTGGTGGGCGATACGACCAAGATCGATCCGTTCCTGCTCGAGTCCATGGACGTCGTCGAGCGCGTGCAGCGCGTCTCCGAGCCGTTCAAGCGTGCCAACCGAAAGTTCCACCCCGAGGACTCCGTCATCGACTGCGGCCACGGCGTCAAAATCGGCGGTGACCAGTTCCAGGTCATCGCCGGCCCGTGCTCCGTCGAGGGCGAGAACCTCATCCGCATCGCACGCCGCGTGAAGGCCGCCGGTGCCACGATGCTGCGCGGCGGTGCCTACAAGCCCCGCACCTCCCCCTACGCCTACCAGGGCATGGGTCCCGCCGGCCTGGACCTGCTGTGCGAGGCATCCGCCGAGCTCGACATGCCGATCGTCACCGAGATCATGGACCCACGCGACGTGCAGGTCTTCCTTGACAAGAAGATCGACGTCATGCAAATCGGCGCCCGCAACGCCCAGAACTTCCCCCTGCTCAAGGAGGTCGGCAAGACCCAGACCCCGATTCTGCTCAAGCGCGGCATGTCCGGCACGATCGACGAGCTGCTCATGGCTGCCGAGTACATCATGAGCGAGGGCAACGACAACGTTATCCTGTGCGAGCGCGGCATCCGCACCTTCGAGACCCGCACCCGCAACACCTTCGACCTCAACGCCGTGCCGGTGCTGCACCACCTGTCGCACCTGCCCGTTGTAGCCGATCCCAGCCACGCCACCGGCTACACCCGCTACGTTGAGCCCATGGCGCTCGCCGCGACCGCCTGCGGCGCCAACGGCCTGGAGATCGAGGTCCACGACGAGCCGAGCCGAGCCTGGTCCGACGGCGCCCAGGCCCTCACCCCCGATCAGTTCGACGACACCATGCGCCGCATCCGAGCCATCCGCGAGGTTGTCTACCAAGAGACCATGGAGTAGCCCATGGGTACGGTGAGAAACGCACGTGTTAACCAGGGCGGCCCCAAGTGCGCTGGCATCGTGGGCCTGGGCCTCATCGGCGGAAGCTTTGCCCGCGGCTATGCGCAGGCGGACGTCCGCGTGCTGGCCTGGGACCCCGATGACGACGTCATGACGGCCGCCAGCATGGGCACTGTCGCTGGAGAGCTCAACGACAAGACACTTGGCGAATGCGACATCATCGTCCTGGCTTGCTACCCCGAGGCCTGCATCGAGTGGCTCGAGGCGCATGCCCAGGCACTCGCCGACGCCACCGACACCGAGGCCATTATGGGCCCCGTGGTGATCGACACGGTGGGCGTCAAGGGCATCGTGTGCGAGCGCGCCTTTGAGCTTGCCCGCG
>CABURG010000232.1 GCA_902493835.1 uncultured Collinsella sp.
ACGTTGGCGTAGGAGCACAGCAGGAAGCCCAGGAAGTAGAAGGGCACGAGCTGCTTGGTGAGCACCAGGCGGCCGAGCATGGCGAAGCCCATGGCCGGCAGGATGTTGGCGGCCACGCCAAAGCCAGCAAGGACAAAGGGCGGGATGAAGTCGAGCACGCCCTGGATTGCGTCAGCACCCAGATAGAACGACAGCGAGCACAGCAGGAACGCCATGATGATACCGGTGAAACCGATCAGGAAGTGCATCGCATAGACACCCTTAAGGTTGCCCTGGCCGGAGAAGACATCAGCGCGGTCAACCAAGATCGGCAGGGCGGCGTTGAGGATGTTCTTGATTGCAAGGCACAGCGTGGCGATGGGCATGGCAAGCGCGATGGCTGCCTCGGTGCTCTGGCCCAGCTGGATAGCGAAGGCGCAGGCGAGCACGCCGCCGATCGTCTCATCAGGCGGCACGTAGGCGCCGATGGAGATCGAGCCCATGAACAGCAACTCCAGACTCGCACCGATCGCGAGGCCGGACTGCAGGTCCCCCAGCACCAGGCCCACGAGCGGGCACAGGACGATGGGGCGGAACGCATAGAGCGTACCGAGCTGGAAGTCGAACTTACCAAATGCGGCGATAAGTCCGATGAGGATTGCTTGGGTAAGCATATATCCCCCTTTCCTAATAGGACACTACGAAGAGCTCAGGCTCTTCGAATTCAAACGCCTAGAGCACGCTTGCGCAGTCGACCTTGGGGTCATCGGCCAGGGGTCGAATCTCGACCTCAACGCCACGACTCAGCATCTCGCGCACATCGGCTTCCTCGGCCGCGGTCAGGAAGATCTGACGAGAGACCTGACGAGCGTCGGGACGCTTCTCGTCCTTGGGCTTGGTGTTGCCCAGGTTGACCGACTTGATCTGCGGGCAGCCCTCAACAAGCTGCTTTGCCTCAGCGATGGTGGCGACACAGATGATCATCTTGTACTTGTCGGTCACGCCCGAGTTAATGGCCTCGATGGCATTCGCCATATCCTTGATGACGAGCTTGCAGCCGGCAGGCTTGCCCATCTTGAGCGTCGTCTTCCACACCGGGTCGTTGGCGACCTTATCGCCCACGCAGAAGATGCAGTTGGAGCCAAGGCCCTGAACCCAAGAAACTGCGACCTGGCCATGAAGCAGGCGATGGTCAACGCGAAGTAGCTGAATCATAATGTGACCCCCCAAAGGTCTTGTGCCGTCATACGGCGTGTCAGTAGGTGCTGCGGATTAGAACTCTTCCTCCTCCTCGTCATCGACCAAAAGATCGTTGACAAACTTCACGCGCGTATCGTCCGCAGCGACGATGGCACGAATCGTCTCCTCAACCGGCGCCGACTCGTCAGAGAACAGCAGCTGGATGAGCAGAGGAAGGTTCATGTTGGTAACGAGGTACGTGCGGGGACGCGTCTGGACGATCTTGGTGAACTCGTTGTTGACGCTGCCGCCAAAGAGGTCGGTGCAGACAACGACATCATCGTCGGCAGACATGCCTGCCAGCAGTTTTTGGGCCTCCTCGGCCACGTCCATGCGGCCATCGACGAACATCGAAAGATCGTGGACGTTGTCGCGAGCGCCCGAGAGCAGCTCGACGCTCTCCTTGATACCGGTAGCGAAGTGCGCATGGCTGGCGATGATGTACTGTCTCATTCCGTGTTCCTCTCAATAGCCCGGCACGTTCCCGCACCCGTTTTCTTTAGTAGTCGAACTGGTGATAGTAGCGACGATACTTGAGGTTATGCTTGGTGACCGTCTCGTAGTAGCGAGCCAGGCGGTCGGTCACGAGCACCGTCAGAATCCACGGGGAGACGATGACGCGGAACTCGTCGTCAAGGCCGGGGATGGCGAACTCGGCGGTGTCGATGATGTTGATGTCGGTGTCGCCGGTCACGCCGCGGGTCAGGAACGCGCGGACGCGCTCGTCGAGCTTGCGGTTCTCGTCCTCGCCCATGAACAGGAAGACCGGGACGCCCGGCTCCACGAGCTCGAGGGTGCCGTGGAAGAAGTCGGCCGAGGTGATGTAGCGGGTGCGCTTCCACTGCA
>CABURG010000233.1 GCA_902493835.1 uncultured Collinsella sp.
GTTGGCAGAGTTGAGACCCTGGCCGGCGGGCAGCTCGGCAACCTTGTCGACCACGACAGCGCCCTCAAAGCCAGCGTTCTTGGCGATGGTAGCGACCGGAGCGGTCAGAGCCTTCTTGACGATATCGACGCCAATCTTCTCCTCGGGGTCGTCGATCTCAACAGCGTCGAGCGCAGGAGCAGCGTCCATGAAGGCGACGCCGCCGCCAGCGACAATGCCCTCCTCGACAGCAGCGCGGGTAGCCTGCAGGGCGTCCTCGACGCGATGCTTGATCTCCTTGAGCTCAGACTCGGTAGCAGCGCCGACCTTGATGACGGCAACGCCACCGGAGAGCTTGGCCAGGCGCTCCTGGAGCTTCTCGCGGTCGAAGTCAGAGGTGGTGTTCTCCATCTCGCCCTTGATCTGAGCGATACGTGCGTCGATGGCCTCCTTGGAGCCAGCGCCGCCGACGACGACGGTGTTGTCCTTGGAGATGGTGACGGACTTAGCGGTACCGAGCATATCGGCGGTGATGTCAGCGACCTTCACGCCCAGCTCGTCCAGAGCGGCCTGGCCACCGGTGAGGACGGCGATGTCCTCGAGGATGCGCTTGCGGCGATCGCCGTAGCCCGGAGCCTTGACGGCGCAGACGTTGAGGGCGCCACGGATCTTGTTGAGGACCAGGGTCGGCAGAGCCTCGCCGTCGATGTCCTCAGCGATGATGAGCAGGCCACGGCCGGCGCGCTGGACAGCCTCGAGAACAGGCATGATGTCCTGGACGCTGGAGATCTTCTGGTCGGTGATGAGGATGTACGGATCCTTCATCACGGCCTCCATGCGGTCGTTGTCCGTGACGAAGTAAGCGGAGACATAGCCCTTGTCGAACTGCATGCCCTCGACAGTGTCGATGGTAATGTCGAACGTCTGGGAATCCTCGACGGTGATGACGCCGTCCTTACCCACGACCTCCATGGCCTCGGCGATCTTCTCGCCAACCTCGGGGTCACCAGCGGAGATGGTGCCGACGGAAGCGATCTGCTCCTTGGTCTCGACCGGCTTGGCCTGCTTCTTCATCTCGGCGACGGCGGCGTTGACGGCCTTGTCGATGCCGCGACGGATGGCCAGCGGGTTGGCGCCAGCGGCGACGTTGCGCAGACCGTCGTTGACGATAGCCTGAGCGAGCAGGGTTGCGGTGGTGGTGCCGTCACCCACGGTGTCGTTGGTCTTGGTGGCGACCTCCTTCACCAGCTGAGCGCCCATGTTCTCGATGTTGTCCTCGAGCTCGATCTCCTTAGCGACGGAAACGCCGTCGTTGGTGATGGTCGGGGCACCGAACGTGCGCTGCAGAGCGACGTAACGGCCCTTGGGGCCCATGGTGACGGTAACGGCATCGGCCAGAGTGTTGACGCCCTTTGCGAGCTTGGCGCGGGCATCGGTGTTGAACGTAATGTTCTTTGCCATGGTAGGTAATCCTCCAAAAGAAATGTGACTCGCGTCGCCGCTTCCGAGTCCTATGCGGCAGGCGCGTTCAAAGACGAATCAGAGATTCTGACGAGGCTAGGCCTCGACGACGGCGTAGATGTCGTCGGCGCGCATCAGCAGATACTTCTCGCCGTCGACCTTGACCTCGTTGCCACCGAACTTACCGTAGATGACAACGTCGCCGACCTGAACGTCCATGGGGATGCGCTCGCCCTTGTCGTTGACCTTACCGGCGCCAACGGCAACGATGGTGCCGCGCTGCGGCTTCTCCTGAGCGTTGCTAGCGATGTACAGACCAGAAGCGGTCTTCTGCTCGGCCTCGTCGGGCTTGACCAGGACGCGATCTGCAAGCGGCTTCAAAGACGACATGCTTGTTTCCTCCTTTTTGGGCCGCGCGGTTGAGCCGTGCGGGTTTCCCTACTTCGTTTGCGTACGCGTTGAATGGTACCCACGAATGGCGGGTTATACAACACAGAGTCAAAAAATCTTATTTTTTGGCACTTAGATTTTCTGAATGCCGGGGGATAACTTAGCGGTGGCTCCCGTGTGGCCCCGGAGGGGCGGGGCATA
>CABURG010000234.1 GCA_902493835.1 uncultured Collinsella sp.
GCTCCCATGGCGGTTACGTGGTTGTTTGCAACTTGTTAGTTAGGGCCACTCGGTTGTAGCCTTGATTCTGCTGCAATCGGGTAAAGGCTGATATTGTCAACGCGAGGGGCTCATTCTTTTTGGTGGGCCTCTTTTTCTGTTATGGGGGACTTTGGGTTATGGCTAAGCGTTCTGGGTCTTATGTCGTTCCTTTCTCGTTTGAGTTGCTTTCGTTTGGTGAGGCTGTTGGGTTGGCTGCTGATACGGGGCGGATTTCTGGGGATGCTGGTCCTCTGCTCGAGACGGTTGTCGATATGCTCGATGAGCTTGGTCGTCCGGATGAGTATTTCGATTGCATTCAGGTTGCCGGTACCAATGGCAAGACTTCGACTACGCGTTTTTCGGCTGCCATTCTTCGTGGTGAGGGGCTCAAGACCGCGCTGTATACGTCGCCGCAGCTGGTGCGCTATCCCGAGCGCATGGAGGTCGATGGACGCGTCGTGAGCGACGAGGCCTTTGCCCGTGGCGTTTCGGCAGCTGTCGAGGCGGGACATCGCGTGAATGCGCGTCGTGTGGCGGTGGGGGAGCGTGCCTATACCATCACGCCTTTTGACCTGTTGACGGCTGCCGCACTTGTAGTGTTTGCCGAGGCCGCGGTGGATGTCGCCGTGCTCGAGGTCGGCATGGGCGGACGTTGGGACGCCACGAGTGCGACCGATCCTGTCGCCGTTGCCATCACGGGCATCGGACTCGATCACACACGCATTTTGGGCGATACGCTCGAGGCCATTGCGGGTGAGAAGGCTGCGGTTATTAAGCCTGGTCGTTTGGTTGTTTTGGGCGAGGGCACGCATGAGCCGAGCGTTCAGCGCGTGATGGATGCTCGTTGCCGGGAGTGTGATGTGGTGCCGCTGGTGGTCAGCCACGCCACGACCAAACTTCCGGCACACGTGGGCGATACGGTGGAGTTTAGCTGCACCACGCCGCGCGCGATCTATACGTCGAGCATGGTCAAGCCGGCGTATCAGCCGCAGAATGCCGCGTGCGCAATTATGCTGTGCGAGGGCTATCTGGGCCGCGAGCTCGATCACGATGCGCTCGACGCTTCGCTTATGGGTTGTCCCACGCCGGGTCGCTTTGATGTGCTGGGAACCGATCCGCTCAAGCTGATTGACGCCTGCCATAACCCCCAGAGCTGCGAGAACTTTGTGAGCGCACTGGACGAGATCGATCCGTGTGTAGAGAATCGCCCCACGCTGTTGTGCGCCGCATTGGCTGATAAGGACGTGGCGGGCATCGTCGACGTGCTGATTCCAGCCTTCCCGCGCGTGGTCGTGACCCAGACCGATTCCGATCGCGCCCTGCCGGCAGAGGAGCTTGCTGCCCTGGTGGACGCCGACAAGCTCGCGGGCGTGTACCCCAGCGTATCCGAGGCCCTCGCTGCCTTCGATGCCGCGGGCGAGCCCTTCGTAGCAGCCGGCACCATCACCCTAGCCGGCGAAGTAGCCGGCCTGCTGCGCTAACCCATCCCCTCAGCAGTTGCGGTGAAATACGGACTGTTTTACAAGCCAGGAGCCCCAAACAGTCCGTATATCACCGCAACTCAAAAGCAGCCAATTTGGGACGGGGCTTTTTTGGCTACCCTGTGCCCCGAGTTGACTCGCTTGCCACGAAATTGGCCTATCTACTACGTTTGACCGGTTACCCTCGACCACACGGAACATCGCGAAATTAAAACCGCAGGTAGATGGCTTGCAGATTTTGCGAAAAACCAGTTATGGTCGACCCATGCGGGTTAAACGTAGTAGATAGGCCGTTTTTGTGGCGCGGTATTGGTGGGATGCGGCAAAGGGACAGCCCCTTTGCCGCATTGCCTAGTCTAGGCGGACTGGATCGTGGGGGTAGGCGTTGAGAATCTCGACGCCGGTCTCGGTAACTAGGGCCAGGTCCTCGATGCGGACGCCGGTGCGGCCGGGGAGGTAGATGCCCGGTTCGATGGAGAACGTCATGCCC
>CABURG010000235.1 GCA_902493835.1 uncultured Collinsella sp.
GCCGCTGCCACGCATAGGTACGGTATGTAGCTCGGGGATGAAGCCATGAATCTAAAAACCGCCAAGCGTCGAAGGAAAAGGTCAGAAGAACGCCATGCGCAAAGGGCATAGCCGAACCATAATACTCGACCAAGGGGGGTGCATGTAATTGCACGCAGCGATAATCACGCGCTTACCAGATATTGGGATGTTGTCGATGGCTTGTCGGGATGCCGGCGGGAATCCATATGGACTGTAATGGTGATTTTCGGCAAAAGAAAACCACCCCCCACGTTACGAAAATGAACCCACCTAAAACAGGTGGGTGCCCTCATCGACTGTTCCAGCGTCCTTAACAACGAAGGATACCTGTACTAGGTACGACTGTGTGGGCTCCCTAAATAAACGCGACGGTTCACCCAGTTGCTCCGCGGGGGGCGGAATACCTACATCATAAAGCGGCACTTTGTGGATTCCAGTCTTGACATTACAAAAATCGTGTCGGACGATTACGGCGCCTTAGGGACGGAGCCGTCTACGCGGCCTGGCCCTTTACGTTTGAGCTGCTGAATCGTTGTTTTGGAGCATGTTTTTATGCCGACGTCGTTGACCGAACTTTTTTCGCCCGCCTGCCATTTGTGTCCGCGCCGTTGCGGTGCGGTGCGCGATGAGGGCGCGCGCGGCGTATGCGGTGCTAACGACACGCTCAGGGTGGCCCGCGCGGCGCTTCATATGTGGGAGGAGCCGCCTATCTCGGGCGAGGCCGGTTCGGGCACGATCTTCTTTAGCGGCTGCTCGCTTAAATGTATCTACTGCCAGAACCACGAGATCTCGACCGGCAATTTTGGCCTTGAGATTTCGCCTGAGCGCCTGGTCGAGATTATGCTGGAACTGCAGGACCAGGGTGCCAACAACATCAATTTGGTGACGGCGACGCACTATGCGCACCTGTTGCCTGCCGCGATTGCCGCGGCACGGACGCGCGGGCTGGTCATTCCAATCGTCTACAACACGAGTGGTTACGAGCGCGCGAGTGCCGTGGCGGCGCTGGGCGATCTAGTCGACGTGTGGCTTACCGACTTTAAATATGCCGATGCGGCGCTTGCGCAGTCACTCTCTCATATAAAGGACTACCCACGTGTGGCTGTGTCAGGCCTGGCTCAGATGGCGTGCGAGATCGAGCGCCGCGGGGGAGAGCTGGTGGATGAGGGCGGGCTCATGAAGCGTGGCATCATCGTGCGCCACCTGGTGCTGCCGGGGCATGCGGATGACTCGTGCCGCGTGTTAGACCTGGTGTGGCAGACGGTGGGCGACGTGCCGATCTCGGTCATGAACCAGTACACGCCCAATGCGCTCATGCGCGAGCAGGGCGGCGACCTGGCACGCGCCGTGACGCGCGAGGAGTACGAGCAGGTGCTCGACCATGCCGACGACCTGGGCTTTACGACGATGTTTTGGCAAGAGGGCGGCGCTGTAGACGAGAGCTTCACCCCGGCCTTCGACACCACCGGTGTTCTTACCAGCGCAAAGTAGTGCGTTCGTCGATGATTTTTCTGGGACGGGGATTAAAATATCATCGAGAGGATCGCCTGCTCGAAAAGTTGTCAAAATAGCCGCGCCCCAAAAAGACTGGTTATTGGGCGTTGACAGTTGGCGAGCCGTAGGTAAAATATCAACTTGTCCTGGGGACGTAGCTCAGTTGGGAGAGCGCTGCCGTCGCATGGCAGAGGCCGAGGGTTCGACTCCCTTCGTCTCCACCCTTGGATTTGATAAGCCGCTGACATTGTGTCGGCGGCTTTTTTTAAAAGAAAGGGCTGTACCATGGCCGAGCTTGAGTCCCAACCATTGTCCGACGAGGAGCGCGCTGAGTTGGAAGAGCTCCGCGCTGAGAAGGCCCGCCGCGAGGCTCGGGAAGAGGCCCGTCGCGAGCGTGAGGAGCTGGCTGTCCTGCGTGCCGAGCGTGCGAAGGCCAAGGAGGTCGCCGCGAAC
>CABURG010000236.1 GCA_902493835.1 uncultured Collinsella sp.
AGGGCGTTCGGGCATAGCAGATAACCTGCCCGAACGATACGATCCGAACTATTGTACGCGATACGCAATGCCTCGCACGCGCCGCCACCTGCAAACGGTAGCGTTACTTCCAAACGCGCTCGGCAATGCGCTTGACCAGCGCGATCTTTGCCCACTGCTCGTCCTCGGTCAGCTTGTTGCCAATCTCGCAGCTGGCAAAGCCGCACTGGGGCGACAGGTACAGATTCTCGAGCGGCACGTACTTTGCGGCTTCGCGGATGCGCTCGACGATAACATCCTCGTTCTCGAGCTCTGCCGCCTTGGTGGTTACCAAGCCCAGCACGACCTTCTTGCCGGGAGCGACGTACTTGAGCGGCTCAAAGCCGCCGGCGCGCGGCGTGTCGAACTCCAGATAGAACGCATCGACATTCTCATGTGCGAACAGGTACGGTGCGATGGGATCGTAGCCGCCTTCAAAAGCGTAGGTGGAGTGGTAGTTGCCGCGGCACACGTGCGTGTTGATAACCAGATCGTCGGGCTTGCCCTCGATGGCGGCGTTGTTGAGCGCCACGCCCAGCTCGCTTACCTTTTGCAGGTCAACCGGGCTCATGCCGGTTTTGGCGACAAAATCGGTATCGCAGTAGATGCCCCAGGTGCAGTCATCAAACTGGATGTTGCGGCATCCTGCTGCGTACAGGTCGGCGATCACCGTGCGATAAGCGGCCGCAATGGCGTCGGCAAGTTCCTCATCGGTCTTATAGACAGCGCGCAGGCTCTCCTGCTGGCCGTCGCAGCGATCGAGCGTGACCTCAGAGAACGTCTGGATAGGCGCCGGAATGGTCTGGCGTGCGACCTGGCCCTCCTCCTCAAGCGCCTTGACGAACTTAAAATGCTCGACGAATGGGTGGTTCTCGCCGCTAATGGGACCAGTAACCACGGCGGTGTCGGCCGTCGTCTCCTCGTCATGGAACATATAACCCGTGCGTGAGGTGCGGCGCTCAATGCCGTTAAGGCCCCACATAAAATCGAGGTGCCAGTAGCTGCGGCGGAACTCGCCATCGGTGATCACCCGCAGGCCGGAGGCCTTCTGCTTGGCCACCAAATCGCGAATGGCATCGTCCTCGACGGCCTTAAGGCCGGAAGCGTCGAGTTTACCCGCGACATAGGCGGCACGGGCGTCCTTTACAGCCTGCGGACGAAGAAAACTGCCGACGATATCGGCGCGAAACGGCGCGTTCGGTTGAATCGAAGTGCTCATAGATATCTCCCTTTGCATTGGATGCTCTACTGGGACAGAGTATGAGCGCTCATATGACCATCGTAAAATATACGTTTATAACAGTTTGATATAGATGCTTCCTATATCAGTCTGGACTGCCATAAAGAGATTTGACCCATGCAGAACGCAGCAGCCTAGATATGCTGACGAATCGCGTCGATATAGGCCCGACCGTAGCGCGTGGGCGTCGTGTTCTTGCGCGTGATGATGCCAATCTCCATATACTCGTCCACGTCGAGCGGAATCGAGATAATGCCGGGGCCGTTGAGCTCGTGGCTGATCACGCCCGAGCATACCGTGTAGCCGTTGAGGCCCATGGCCAAATTGAACAACGTCGCACGGTCGCGCACGCGGATATTTTTGCGACGCTCGAACGTCGAGGTCAGCTCCTCGGAATAGTAAAACGAGTTGTAGCTGCCCTGCTCGTAGGACAGGAACGGGTAGTCTTCCAGATCCTCGAGCGTCACGCTGGAGCGGTCCGCCAGCGGATGGTCGGCGCAGACGAAGACATGCGGCGTGGCGCAGAAGAGTCCTTCGAACACGAGCTCGTTGGCCACCAGCATGCGCTCGATGACCTCGCGGTTATGCTCGGATAAGTACAGGATGCCCAGTTCGCTTTTCATATGCGCGACATCCTCGATAATCTCGTGAGTCTGCTCCTCA
>CABURG010000237.1 GCA_902493835.1 uncultured Collinsella sp.
CTCGGACACCACGACTTCGCAGTTATCGATAATGAGCCTGACCATGTTGTGCGCTCCGTTTTCGCTGTTGTCGCCGACGGTGGTTTCGTTGAGCTCTACCATTCCAAGTTCCTCCCTCCGCGGAACGCACCAAAGCCAAAGTGGTCGCAACGCAGGCAGCGACTCGCCTCTTGGCGTGCCTCCTCCTCGGTAAGGCCCTGTTCGACCAGATTCCAATCGTGGATGCGCTCGCCAGCCTCGCGCTCACCCAGCTCGCAGCGGCCGCACTCATGCTTGCCCTTAAACTGAACGGTCGGCAGCTCCACGTCGAGCTTAATCTTGTGGTCGAAGCCCAGGTAGCGGTCGATATTTGCCGAAGCTACGCGGCCGGCGTTGATGGCACGGATGACGGTGGCGGGGCCGGTCTGGCAGTCGCCGCCGCTAAAGAGGCCATCGAAACTGGGCACGGCGCCGTCCGAATCGGTGACGACGCGACCCCACTTGCAGGCGATGCCCATGTCCTCAAATGGCTTGGAGTCGATGTCCTGGCCAATGGCGACGAACACGCGCTCGCAGGGAATGACCTGCTCGGGCGTGGCGGCGGCACGCGGG
The DNA here is from genome assembly GCA_902493835.1 of uncultured Collinsella sp. GTDB lineage: Bacteria > Actinomycetota > Coriobacteriia > Coriobacteriales > Coriobacteriaceae > Collinsella. Next base: position 592 of record CABURG010000237.1, read on the forward strand.
GCCGGGCGCCCGCGGCGGGGCTCGCCGATAATCTGCGGCTGTACGCGCAGGCCGTTCACGCGTCCGTCCTCGCCCGTCTCAATACCGAGCGGGGCTGTGAGCTCCAGAACCTCGCAACCCTCGGCCTGGGCACCGGCAATCTCGGCGTCCTGGGCCGTCATATCGCAGATGCGGCGGCGGTAGACAATGCTCACCTTTTCGGCACCGCAGCGCACGGCAGAGCGAGCCACGTCCATGGCCACGTTGCCGCCGCCGATGACGCACACGCGCTGGCCGCTCAGGTCGGGCAGCTCGTCGTCACCGATGGCGCGCAGCATCTTGACGGCCGACTCCACGCCGGGCGCCTCTTCGCCCGGAAGGCCGAGCTTCTTGTCGTTATGGGCACCGATGGCCAGGTAGACGGCATCGAACTCGTCGCGCAGGCGGGCGAGCTCCTCGCCGTTGACGGAGTGGTCGAGTTTCACGTCGATGCCGGCGCTCAAGATCCAGTCGATCTCGGCCTGCAGGCGCTCGCGCGGCAGACGGTAGCTGGGAATGCCATAGCGCAGCATGCCGCCCAGGTGGTGGCGCTGCTCAAAGATGGTCACCTTGTGGCCCATCACGGCCAGGTAGTAGGCGCAGGAAAGGCCGGCCGGGCCGCCGCCGATCACGGCGATGCGCTTGCCGGTGTTGTCCACTACATGCGGCTTGTGGTCGTTGAGGTCGCTGTGCTCAACGGCAAAACGCTTGAGGGCGAGGATGTTCATGGGGTCGTCGACCATGCCACGGCGACAGTGCATCTCGCAGGGATGCTCGCACACCAGGCCGCAGACGAGCGGCAGCGGGTTATTCTTGCGGATGACCTTGACGGCATCGGCATAGCGGCCGGCCTCGACGAGCGAAATGTACCCGGGAATGTCGACGTGCGCCGGGCAGCCCGAGACGCACGGGGCGCGGGCCTCGCGGTCAAAGCCGCAGGAGTGCTCGCGAATGTGATGCTCAAAATCGTCGCGGAAGCCGCGAATGGCCGTGAGCGCCATGGCGCCAGCTTCGTAGCCGATGGCGCAGTCGCTCGAAAGGAAGATGGTGCGGGCCGTGCGCTCAATCAGGTTGAGCGTAGACTCATCGGCACGCCCTTCGAGCACATCAGCGAGCAGGTCGCTCAGCGCGCTCAGGCCCACGCGACAGGGCGTGCACTTGCCGCAGCTCTGGGTGGAGCACAGGTTGACGAGCGCTGCCGTAAACTCCACGGGACACGGGGCGAGCGAGCTCACCGCCAGACGACGTCCGAGCGCATCGTGCAGGTCGTCCATGACGGCCTGAGC
>CABURG010000238.1 GCA_902493835.1 uncultured Collinsella sp.
GCCTATTGGTTCGTGACGACCGATCCCATGGGTGTCATGCCTGGTTTCTATGACCAGTTTGGCCAGGCCGCGCAGACGACCTTCCCCACGCGCCAAAAGGGCGAGGCGACTGAGGACGATACCAAGCAGGACGATTCTGCCGAGGTGGTCCAGGAAGAAACCGTGCTGACCGATGATCAGCTCTATTCCAGGCTCGACGGTCTGTATCAGACCATCGTGTCCTACGGTGACGAGGACCAGATCGGCGAGGTCATCGATTCTTTTAACAACGGCTATCTCCGAACGCCGCTGTCCACCCGTCAGGAGCTGTCGCAGAGTGCTTACGCCCTGCGCGACCAGATCAAAAAGACGCAAGATGAGCTCAACAACCTTAAGTATCAGGACGATACGGTCTATGCGGATGACATCGCCCACTTAAAGCAGCTTGCCGAGTGGATGTACGAGCGTGTCGACGTGATCTGTCAGAGCTGGGACATCTCACTGGCCATTCCCGATGGTGAGTCGATGAGTTCCCACCAAAACGATATCCTGGCGCCCATCGCACAGGGCGGCAACAGCGCGCTGAACCAGTACGACGCCAATGTGGGTTCCTGGAAACCGCAGCAGCGTTCCTAAAATTAGTTCGCCATAGTCGGCATAACCTACGTGCGCAATTGATGTAAGCCCGTGCTTATTGCTACAATTCGTACAAATATGCTTTAAACGCACGAGGAAGGAACCACATGTTTGGTTTTAAGAAAGAGCTCTACACGCCCGAGTATCAGCTTGTCGGCGACGAGTGCGCTGTAATCGAGACGTCAAAGGGTACCATCAAGGTCAAGTTTGACGGCGAGGGCGCTCCCATTCATGTCGCGAACTTCTGTGAGCTTTCCACGATGGGCTTCTATGATGGCCTTAAGTTCCATCGCTATGTGCCCGGTTTTGTCATCCAGGGCGGCGACCCCAATACCCGCGACATGTCCGGCGCCGACGTCGCTGCCGGTCTTGAGGGCCCCGACGGCATGCCCGGTACCGGTGGCCCCGGCTACTGCATCAAGGGCGAGTTTGCCACCAATCCGCGCAACAGCCATGTCGATGGCGCCCTTGCCATGGCGCGCTCCATGGATCCCGATTCCGCGGGTTCGCAGTTCTACTTCTGCCTGGGCGCCCAGCATAACCTCGATTCCGGTTACACCGTCTTTGGTACCACGGTCGAGGGTCTCGATGTGATTTCGCAGCTGCGTGCCGGCGACGAGATCGTCCATGTCGAGATCGTTCACGAGTAAAGGGGATTTCCTTGAATAGCCAGCTGATCCAACAGGGCCGCGCCGCTTACCGCGCGGGTGATTTTTCCGCTGCAGCCCAGATGCTTGGGGCGGCAAAGACTCCCGATGAGATTATGGGCGAGGCCGATCACCTTCGTGGCAACGCCTTGATGCACCTGGGCATGTATGCCGAGGCCGCCGAGGCCTATGCCGCTGCCCTCAACGACGGCACCTACGGCAAGCGCGGTGCGTTGCTCACCAACCGCGGCAAGGCGCTCGCCGCCGTGGGCGACTACACGACGGCCGCTCAGGCGTTCTCTGCTGCTACGCAGGATGCTTCCTATGCCACGCCGTTTAAGGCCTATCTGGGCCTGGGTAACGCGCTGTTCCAGTCGGGCGACTATGCCAACGCGGGTACTGCCTTCCGTCAGGCTGCCATCGACGGCGCCAATCCGGCTCCTGCCGCCGCACTCGGCGAGCTCGGTCGTTGCTTCATTAAGCTCGGCCGTCCGGCGGATGCCGTGGAGACCTACCGCACGGCTATCGACTTTGCCGGTCCCCGTGACGACACGCGCGCGCTCAACGCTGGCATGGGTCAGGCGCTTTCTGCTGCCGGCCGTCCCTCCGACGCACTCGACGCC
>CABURG010000239.1 GCA_902493835.1 uncultured Collinsella sp.
ATAACTGTACGAAATCGGTTTCGAGCTATTGACGAGCCGAAATACCTTTCTAATACAGGCCCGCCTCGCGAATGGCCTCGACAGCCAAAGCGATCTGGTCGGGCGGCAAGACCAGCGCCATGCGCACGTGCCCCTCGCCCGAAGGACCAAAGCTCGCGCCCGGCGTCACCACAACGCCGGCCTTCTCCATAAGCTCCTCGCAAAACGCCATGGAATCGGTGCGGCCACCGGGAAGCTTGGCCCACACAAACATAGAGCCATGCGCGTTGGGGCGCTCCCAGCCCAAGCCCTCAAGACCGTCGCACAGGGCATCGCGGCGCTCCTGGTACTTCAGACGCTGCGCCTCGACCTCATCGCGCGGACCGTTCAGGCAGGCGATGGCGGCCTTCTGGATCGGGAAGAACATGCCAAAGTCGATCTGGCCGCGCAGCTTGGCAAAGGCCGAGACCACATCCTCGCGACCGACCAAAAAGCCGATGCGGGCACCGGTGACGTTAAACGACTTGGAGAGCGAGAAGAACTCCACGCCCACCTCAAGCGCACCGGGATACTGCAAGAAGCTGCCGCCCGGCTCGCCGTCGAACACGATGTCGGAGTATGCGTTGTCATGGACGATCAGCAGGTCGTGCTCGCGGGCGAAAGCGATGATCTCCTCGTAGACCTCGGGCGTGCCCACCGAGCCCACCGGGTTGGCGGGCAGCGACACGATCATATACTTGGCACGATCGGCCACCTCGGGATCGATACCCGCCACATAGGGCAGGTAATTATGCTCGGCAACCAGCGGATAGTATTCGAGCTTGGCATCGGCGATCTTGGCACCCGCCTCAAAGACCGGGTAGCACGGATCGGGAACCAAAATAGTGTCGCCCGGATCGAGCAGGGCCAGGCCCAAATGGCCCACGCCCTCCTGCGTGCCGTTGCACGACTGCACCATGGACGGCGTAATGCCCGAAACGCCAAAGCGACGCTCATAGTAATCGCACACGGCTTGCTTGAGTTCGGGCAGGTCACGCAGGGCATACTTCCACATCTCGGGATCCTGGGCGGCTTGTGTGAGCGCATCGACCACGTGGCCGTACGGCTTAAAGTCGGGCGTGCCCACGCTCATGTTGTAAATGGTCTTGCCCTGAGCCTTCAGCGCGAGAAGCTTGTTGTTGAGCGAGGCGAAGACCTCCGCGCCAAAGCGGTCGAGACGCTGCGATGCCTGCATGGTGCCACCTTTCGATATAAAAAACGCGGCGCTCCGACAAGAGCGCCGCGCGATACGGGCCATCAGATTGCAAAAGTGTAACGCTTGCAACCCCCGCATTGGTTCAATTTAGCCAACCTTAGTCAATTGCATCGAGCGCGTCGATCTGCGCAAGCCACAAACGCGAGCTGGCGTCACTCGGCATACGCCAATCGCCGCGCGGGCTGAGCGTCACCGTGCCCACCTTGGGACCATCGGGCAGGCAGCTGCGCTTAAACTGCTGGGCAAAGAAGCGACGATAGAACGTACGCAGCCACGTGTGGACGGTCTTGGCGTCGTAAACGCCCTCGAAGCTCTTGAGCGCCATGCGGTAGATCTTGCCCGGCTCAAAGCCAAAACGCAGCAGGTAATAGAGGAAGTAATCGTGCAGCTCGTACGGCCCCACCAAATCCTCGGTCTTCTGTGCAATCTCGCCATCGCCCGTGGGCGGCAGAAGCTCGGGGGACACCGGCGTATCGAGGATATCGAGCAAGACATCGGCAATACGCCCGCCAAAGACATCGGCCGCATAGCGCACCAGATGGCGCACAAGCGTCTTGGGCACGCTCGCGTTGACGGCGTACATGCTCATGTGGTCGCCGTTATAGGTAGCCCAGCCGAGCTCCAGCTCCGAC
>CABURG010000240.1 GCA_902493835.1 uncultured Collinsella sp.
AACTTGTTCATGAGGTACTCGAGCTGCATGAGCTCGTCCCAGGTGCCGCCGACGCCCATCAGGAACACGGCGTCGTAGCCCTCGTCGGCGACCTTGTCGGCGAGCGCGGTCATCTTCTTGCCGGCCTCGTAGACGTTCTTGCCGTCCTCGACGTAGCCCTCCTGGCTAAAGTGCATGATCTCGATCTTCTCGGTTTCCTTCATGGCTTTTCCTTTCTTTCTTACACGCGAATCTATACATCGCGTTTCTTTTCGATACCAATTATAGACATACACCTGACGTTTTTTTAATATCACTTTTCAATCTGCTCCAATCCTCGGTGAACGGTCGAAATTCTCTGGTGAGTGGTATTAAATTAGAATTGAATGTATAGCTAACACCTCTGGCGCCTCCCTTGTGTGACAAAGAACAGCGTTCCTACCAGCGCAATAATGGTCGATGCCCCAAACAGCACCGCCTGGACGCCCAAAGCCTCCGCCAAAAATGGAGCCGCCAGCAGCGGCAGCACGCCGGCGCTCATCAGGCCAAAACGCACAAAGCCGGTAATGCGCCCGAGGTATTTGATGTCAGCGCGCTCCTGAATCAAGATCATCTGCAGCGGTTCCAGGAATCCCCAGGCCAGACCGTTAATCGCCTGACCGATAATCGCGACCCCCAGCATATCGGTGCCCACGTACACCATGGACCCAATGCCCACGGCCATGAGCGCGCCGAGCAGCAATCGTAGGTTGACATGGCGAGCAGAAAGCTTGGTCAGGATGAACGCACCCACCGAGGAAGTGAGGCCCACGACCGAGGACAGCCAGCCCAGCCAGACGATATCCACGTTGAGCACATCACGGTAGAACAACGACTCAAGCGAATCGAACGCGCCGAACGCAAAGAATCCCAAAAAGCCCGAGATAAAGATGAGGCGCAGGTCGTGGTCGCGAAACGTAAGTCGCGCACCCTCGGCCATGCCGCCCAGAATACCGCCCTTCGGCTTTTCCCCTTTTGCGGGAACAACGCACTCGTGACAGCCCAAGGAGAGCACGGCCGCCACACCCATCATGCCCGCCATGAGCAGGTAGACCGATTGCGTGGCAAAACAGCTCACGATGGCACCGCCGAGCAGCGGGCCAGCGGTATAGGCGATAATACTGTAGAACACCATGAGACCGTTCACGCGGGTACGGCCCTCGGTGGTCGACTCCAGGTATCCCGGAAACGCATGCGTGCAGGTGTTGATAAAGCCGCCCGCAAGCCCCAAGACGCACGCGGCAAACACGAGCCCGGGGACAGACAGCGGCGCCAACCCCACGCCAAGCGATAGCACAGCCGTAATCACGCACGTCACAAATGACGTCCGGCGCGGTCCAAAGCGATCGATGACCGAACCCGACACCATATTGCCCGCCGACGTCATAAGATTGCGCACGAGCGTAATGGCGGCAACCAAAAAGGCCGTGCCGGCCAGATCATACGTGGCCGCACCGATAAGCCCCAAAAAGTAGACCGCGTTGTTGGCGCACCACTGCAGGGACTCAATAAGAATCAGCCTGACCTCCGCCGGCGTCAGGCGCATTGCTTCGCGATCCTTCGCGAACATACGAACTCCTTCTATACAAAAAGGGGATGGAGGGCATAGGCCTGCTCCATCCCCTTTCCAGGTTGCAACGAAAATCTATGCAGCCGGGCCCTTACGCCAGCACGCCGAAGAACGCGCCGATGATGCCCACGACCATGGTGGCCACGATCAGCACCATGGGGTTGATCTTCTTGGACAGCAGCCAGTAGTACAGCCAGAAGGCGATCATGCC
>CABURG010000241.1 GCA_902493835.1 uncultured Collinsella sp.
AAACACCGCCGACATCATCGTCGAGGCCACCGACCCCGCCGAGAAGACCCCCTACGAGCCGTACTACAGCTATGACGAGCCGCTGCGCCGTATACCCAACCACCGCGTGCTGGCTATCGACCGCGGTGAGCGCGAGGGCAAGCTCCGCGTGCGCGTGAACGTCGACGGCGCTGCCGCCACGGCACGCCTCGGCAGCCGTTGGCCCCGTCGCCAGGGCGTGTTCGCGCCCGTCTTCGATGCCGCCATCGCCGACGGCTACAAGCGCCTCATGGCCCCCTCGCTGGAGCGCGAGGCCCGCGCCAAACTCACCGTCCGTGCGCAGACCGAGGCCATCAACGTCTTTGCCAAGAATCTCGAGGGCCTGCTCTCGGCGCGCCCCGTGCGCGGCGCCCGCGTGCTCGCACTCGATCCGGGCTACCGCACCGGTTGCAAGGTCGCCGTCATGGACGAAACCGGCAAGCTGCTCGACCACGGCGTGGTCTACCCCACCAAGCCGCGCCATGACGTCGCCGGCACCAAACGCGAGCTCGCCCGCCTCGTCAAAAAGGACGGTGTCAACACCATCGTCATCGGCAACGGCACCGCCAGCCGCGAGACCGAGGAAGTCGTCTCGGAGTTCATTGCCGAGCAGGCACCTGGACTGCGATACACCATCGTCAACGAGGCCGGCGCGTCGGTGTACTCCGCCTCCGAGCTCGCCAGCCAGGAATATCCCGACCTGGACGTCACCGTGCGTGGCGCCATGAGCCTGGGCCGTCGCCTGCAAGACCCGCTGGCAGAACTCGTCAAGATTCCGCCCCAGTCCATCGGCGTTGGTCAATACCAGCACGACCTTGACCAGGCCGAGCTTTCGCGCACCCTGGGCCATGTGGTGGAGGACGTCGTCAACCGTGTGGGCGTCGACGTCAACACCGCGAGCGCAAGTCTGCTGGGATACGTATCGGGCATCACGCCGAGCGTGGCCAAAAACATCGTGGCCTACCGCGAGGAAAACGGCGCCTTTACCGATCGCCGCCAGCTCAAGAAGGTCCCCAAGCTGGGACCCAAGGCATACCTCAACGCCGCGGGTTTCCTGCGCATCAGCGGCGGCAAGAACCCGCTCGACGCGACAAGCGTCCACCCCGAGAGCTACGAGGTAGCCACGGCCGTCCTGGAGCGCGCCGGCGTTGCGGCAAGCGAGCTCAGCCGCGGCGGCGTGCCCGACATCGAGCGCCGCCTGGACAGTATCTCGGCGCTGGCAAGCGACCTGGACTGCGGCACTCTCACGCTCATCGACATTGTCAACGAACTCAAGAAGCCCGGTCGTGACCCGCGCGACGACGCACCCGAGGTGGTCTTTAGCCGCTCGGCGCTTTCCATCGACGACTTGGAACCCGGCATGGAGCTCAAGGGGACGGTGCGCAACGTCGTCGACTTTGGCGCGTTCGTCGACGTGGGCGTGCACCAGGACGGCCTCGTACACATCTCCAAACTGGCCAACCGCTTTGTCAAGCACCCGAGCGACGTGGTGCGCGTCGGTGACACGGTCAAGGTGTGGGTTGAAAAGGTCGATCGCGACCGCAAGAAGATCTCCCTCACCATGGTGCAGGGGAAGTAAACCGCCAAAGCAGGGGTACCCCCTGCAGCGACGTGCAAAATCGCGAGTATTCTGCAAATTCCGCCGTTCCGGATGCCCCTCAGGATCGCGCGAATTTTTGTGGTGTAAGAGGGAGGGCCGCGTCAGCGCCCCCTGCGCCTAAGGCTAATCCGCCACGCCGTGGCGGTCAAGGACCTCCCTTATGACCT
>CABURG010000242.1 GCA_902493835.1 uncultured Collinsella sp.
CCGCTGCCGAGGTTGCGCTGCTGCAGAAGTTGGGCAACGAGGCCGCACAGGAGGCATAAACCCTTATGACCGCAGGTCAAAACCGCATACCCGTTAATCTTGACTATGCCGCCTCGACGCCCATGCGCGCCGAGGCGCTCCTTGCGCAGCGCGAGTACGACGACAGCGAGCTTGCCGGCGTCAACCCCAACTCGCTGCATTCGCTCGGCCGCAAGGCCGCTGCACGCCTGGAAGTGGCGCGTCGCGAGATTGCCCGCAGCTTTGGCGCGCGCGTCCGCCCGTCCGAGATTGTTCTGACCAACGGCGGCACCGAAGCCAACCAGCTGGCGCTGCTCGGTCTTGCCGAGGGCGCTCGTCAGCGCGATCGGAAGCGCGATCGTGTAATCGTTTCGGCCATCGAGCACGATTCGATTCTGGACAACCTGCCGCTGCTGCGTGCCGCTGGCTTTACCGTCGACCTGGTGCAGCCCTGCCGCGCGGGCTACATTGAGCCTGCCGCGCTTATCGAGCTGCTAGGCGACGACGTGGCGCTCGTGAGCATCATGGTTGCCAACAACGAGACTGGCGTGGTGCAGCCCATCCGTGAGCTTGCCGCGGCCGCGCATACCGTGGGCGCCCTTTTCCACACCGATGCCATCCAGGGCTATCTGCATATTCCGCTCGATGCCGCCGAGCTGGGCGTCGATGCTATGTCCGTCGCCGCCCACAAGATTGGCGGTCCTGTGGCATCCGGCGCGCTCTACGTTAAGACCCGCACCCCGCTGCGCCCGCGCATCTTTGGCGGAGGACAGGAAGCCGGACGACGTGCCGGCACGCAGGACCTGCGCACGCAGCTGGCCTTTGCCGCTGCCGCCTCGTCTCTGGCGCCCCATGTGGCTCAGGAGCGGGCGACGCTGCAAGCCCTTTCCGACAAGCTCTACGCCACGCTAACGGCCCACCCGCGCATTCACGCCACCATGGGCGACTACGCACAGGCCGATCGTCTGCCGGGCATGGTTTCGATCTACATTGACGGCATGGACTCCGAGGAGCTCATCGTCAAGCTCGACGCCGCCGGCTTTGAGGTATCGGCAGGCTCGGCATGCTCGAGCGGCAGTATGGACCCCAGCCACGTTTTGAGCGCGATGGGCATCGGACGCGAGCAGGCATTAGGCGCACTGCGCATCTCCTTCGATGACCGCGTGAACCCTGCCGACCTGAATGAGTTCGCCCAGGCGCTGCTCTCGATCGTAGGCGCCGCATGATCGTCTCCGAGCTTGAACGTGCGCTGCTGGCACGCTATCCCAAGACCGATGCCGAGAGTTGGGACCATGTAGGACTCTCCGTCGGCGACCCTGCCGCGGAGATTTCCGGTGTTGCCTGCGCACTCGATGCGACCGAAGCCAATGTGCACCGTGCCCAGGAGGCCGGCGCCAACGTGCTGCTGACACATCATCCCATCTATATCAAGGCGCCCGAGGCGTTTTGTCCGTCGGATTCCGCACGCCCCCAATGCAGCGCGGCGCTCTACGAGGCAGCGCGTTGCGGCGTGAGCATTATCTCGCTCCACACCAACCTGGACCGCTCGCACGAAGCCCGCGTCTGCCTGAGCGAGCTGCTGGGTGCCGCACCCGTGAGCTCACTGGAGCACGTGGACGACCCCGAGACCACCGGCCTGGGCGCGCTTGCAACGCTCAATGACCCGTGCACGCTGCGCGATCTTGCCACCCGTGCTGCCACGGCCTTCGGCAGCGACCCGCGCGTGTGGGGCGGAGCCGATCGCCCCTGCCGCACCGTCGC
>CABURG010000243.1 GCA_902493835.1 uncultured Collinsella sp.
ACGGGGTCGACCTCGATACCGCCCACCTGCTGGAAGTACGTAAACTGCGTGACCTCCATGCCGTTGAGCCAGACCTCCCAGCCAAGGCCCCAGGCGCCGAGCGTCGGGCTCTCCCAGTCGTCCTCGACAAAGCGGACGTCATGGTCGTTGGGGTCCAGGCCAATGGCGGCCAGCGAACCCAGGTAGAGCTCCTGGGCGTTGACCGGCGAGGGCTTGATGAGCACCTGGAACTGATAGTAGTGCTGCATGCGGTTGGGGTTCTCGCCGTAGCGGCCGTCGGCGGGACGGCGGCAGGGCTGTGCATAGCAGGTGCGCCACTCGGCGGGACCGAGCGAGCGCAGCGTGGTCGCGGTATGGAAGGTACCGGCACCGACCTCGGAGTCATAGGGCTGCATAATGACGCAGCCCTGCTCGCCCCAGTACTGCTGGAGGCGCAGGATGATGTCTTGGAAGGAAAGCGATGAAGCGTTCATGCCTCTAATATCCCCTCGTCGAAACGATTACACGGTTAGGTACTGTACTATAGCGGTTTTTAGTCGATAGCGCCGATACGGTTGAGCGGCCAGTAGCGCACAAGCGCCACGGCGATCAAGTCGGAGCGGTCGACCGGGCCAAAGTAGCGGGAGTCAGCAGAGTTCTCGCGGTTGTCGCCCATCACCCACACACAGTCGTCAGGGACGGTGTAGGGATAGCTCACCTGAGCGCCGGGCGCCTGGACGGAAAGCGGCCAGCTCATGCCAGTCGTATAGTCCTCGTCGAGCGCTTGGCCGCCAACGACGACCTCGCCGTCCTGCAGGTCGACCGTCTGACCGGCCGTGGCGATGACGCGCTTTACCAGCACGTCATGCTCGGACGTGGCATCGGGGTTGTGGAACACCACGATATCGCCTTGCTTGACGGGCTGTCCGAGTTCGAGCGTCACCTTCTGCGCCAGAATCTGATCGCCGATCTCAATCGTGGACTCCATGGAGCCGGTGGGCACCACAAAGGGTTCGACCACAAACGAGCGAATCAAGAAGGTGGCGACCAGCGCAATCGCAACGATTACGATCCACTCAAAGGCGCCCCTCAGGGCAGAATGCTGCGATGGGACCATTCTCACTCCTCGCTCTGCGAATACGAAGCGTCCAGGATCTCCTGCGCGTACGCGCGCTCCTTTGGCGTAAGGCGTGCCGTCTCGATAAGATCGGGACGCCAACGACAGGTACGCTCGATGGCGTTTTTGCGACGCCAGGCATCGACCTTGGCGTGGTCGCCGCTTACGAGCACTGGAGGCACGCCCTCGCCATTAAACTCGGCGGGGCGGGTGTACTGCGCGTACTCGAGCAGGCCACCGTCCTCAGCGGTCGAGAAGGACTCGTCGACGTTGCTCATCTCGTCGCCCAAGGCTCCGGGAATGAGCCGTACGACGGCATCGGCCACGACCATAGCGGGCAGCTCGCCGCCCGTGAGTACGTAGTCGCCGATCGACAGGCGCTCGTCGGCATACGCATATGCGCGCTCGTCGACGCCCTCGTAACGGCTGCACACAAACAGCAGGCGCTCACTTTTGAGCAGGCGCTCGGCCACATGCTGCGTAAAGGGCTCGCCGCAGGGGGTAAAGAACACCACGGTGGGCTTGGGACCCTCAGAGCTGATGGCCTCGATTGCCTCGGCAATGGGCTCGACCTTCATGAGCATGCCCTGCCCGCCGCCATACGGCTCGTCATCGACGGTGCGATGGCGGTCGTGCGTCCAGTCGCGCAGGTTATACGCCTTAAAA
>CABURG010000244.1 GCA_902493835.1 uncultured Collinsella sp.
GATAGGCGGGCATGGCGTTCATATCATAGGCGAGTGCTGCGCTTGAAGTGTTGTAGCCCATGATATGCCGCCTCCCATCCCGAGTACGTTGGTAGTGTGTTTAAGCTTCGTTTATGGTGCGAGCGGGAGGTCCAATATCGCGCGGTCGCGCCTACAGACGCTGCGCCACGCGGATTTTGGCTGATCTCGCCCGAGGGTTGCGCTCAACCTCATCAGGCTGGGCAACCAAGGGTTTGCGGGTGATGACCTTGAGTATCGGCACGTTGCCGCACACGCACACCGGAATCTCCGGCGGACACGTGCACCCCTGGCTCATCTCCTTAAAGTGGTTTTTTACGATACGGTCCTCGAGCGAGTGATACGAGATGACGCAGATACGTCCGCCCGGGTTGAGCCACCTGGTGGCGGCATCAAGCCCTCGTTCGAGCACATCGAGCTCGTGATTGACCTCGATGCGAATGGCCTGGAAACTTTTCTTGGCCGGGTGTCCGCCATGCCGACGAGCGGCAGCCGGGATACCCGCCTTGATGATCTCGACAAATTGGCCGGTGGTTTCGATCGGTTCTTGCTCGCGGCGGCGCACGATCTCGCGCGCGATCTGCGAGGCGAACTTCTCTTCGCCGTAGACGCGTAGAATCCGGGCGAGGTCGTGTTCGTTATAGGTGTTGATGACCTCAGCTGCGTTTAAGGTGTTATTACCCGGATCCATCCGCATGTCCAATGGGGCGTCCTCGTTATACGAAAAGCCCCTGCCAGGGATATCGAGTTGCGGTGACGAAACGCCCAAATCGAACAGGAAGCCATCGACCCCGGGCACCTCGGACGAGCAAAGCAGCTCGTCCAAGTCGCCGAAGTTGCCCTTCAGCAGCTGGTGCGGAACGCCGGGAACCTCGCGGTCCAGACGGGCGCCAGCGGCCTCGAGGGCCATGTCGTCCTGATCGACGCCGAGCAAAAGGCCCGTCTCCCCCACCTGCGCGGCCATCTTTACCGAATGGCCGGCACCGCCAAGGGTGCAATCGCAGACAACGGAGCCGCTCTTTAGCCGCAGCGACTCAAGCACTTCGCCGAGCATGACAGGTTCATGCCGATATTCTTGTGTCAAGATCCCACGCTCCATCCGTTACCCGTGCCTTGCCCTTACGAGAAGAAGAGGTCCAGCAGGGCCTCATCGTCATCGTCCTCATCGGCCGCGGCGCGATCCCAAACCTCAAGGTGGTCGTAGTTGCCCACAACCGTGACCTCGCGGTCGAGGTTCGCCTGCTTGCGGAGAGACTCGGAAAGACCGATACGACCGGCGCTGTCCACGTCCATCGACGTGGTGCGCTTGTTGATCGCCCTCATGAGCTTCTGGTCGTTAATGTCACGCGGGTTAAAACCCTCGTGGCCCTCACGACCCGCGAAGAGTCCTTCGACCCACTTATCGAAGGCCTCGGCAGAGAACACGTACAGAGCATCGACATCCAGGGCTTTAAACACGCGAACGTGCTCTCCAAGCTCCTCGCGAAGGGGTGCAGGCAGGGATAGACGACCTTTTGCATCGAGATTGCGCTCGTATGCACCAGTCATTCCCATGTGCGCCCTCCCCTCGGTTACTCAGATGGCACGTACGCGGGGAACCACCCCGCCTGTCGACGTCATCAATAATATGGGGAACCGCCCCATTTTTCAACACCTTTCCCCACC
>CABURG010000245.1 GCA_902493835.1 uncultured Collinsella sp.
GTCATGTGGCGGTTGCCAAGGCGGCAGTGCGCTGCGGTGCTTCGATTGTCAACGACGTGACGGGCTTCACCGATCCCAAGATGGTTGAGTTCGTTAAGACAAGCACCTGCGGCGTTATCGTAATGCACGCCGGCGAGGTCGCCGCACCCGCACGCACGCACGCGACGGTGCAGCTCGATACCTCGGCTGCGGCGTTTGTTGCCGAGAAGGCACGCGAAGCGGCTGTCGAGGCCGCGCGCGAGGCCGAGAAGCCGGCCCGTCGCCGTCGCGGCAAGTTGCTGGGCGAGCCCAAGGTTGAAGCCAAGCTTCCGGGCGGTGTGGTACAGCCCTCGCTGCCGCTTGGCGAATCGGAGCCCGCGCCCGAGTCCGAGTCAGAGAAGCCGGCTGCCGAGCAGGCTGCCCCTGCCGCCGCTGCGCCCGAGACCGTGCCCGCAGCTGCCGAAGCCGCACCAGAGCCCAGCGATCACCTGGCCGCCATGATGCGCCGCAGTGCCCGCCGTGAGGAAGCCTATGTGCCCACTTCGCAGCTCCGCCGCTTTACCCTGCCCGATTCTGCACCCATCATGCGCCGCGTCATGGGCTTTCTGTCCGATCAGGCCCGCACGCTCATCCATGCCGGCGTGTCGCGCGACCGTATCTGCATCGATCCCGGCTCGGGCTTTGGCAAGACGGCCAACGAAGACATCGTCATCCAGCGCGAGACCGCCAAGATGGCGTCGCTGGGCTATCCGCTCATGTGCGCCGTGTCGCGCAAGCGCTTTGTGGGCGCCGTCTCGGGCGTGACCCAGGCCGCCGCGCGCGATGCCGCCACGTTTGGTGTGTGCCTGGGCGCCATCCAGGCCGGCGCCAACATCGTGCGCGTGCACGACGTCGCTGGCTTTGCGCAGTTCCTGAACGGTTACTGGGCTGTCGCCGAGCCGCAACCGCGCCGTGCGTTTGTGGCTGTGGGTTCCAACCTGGGGCATCGTTGCGACAACATCCGCGCCGCGCGCGACATGATCGCCGAGATTCCGCTCACCTGCGTGTCCAACTCCTCCAAGATCTACGAGAGCGAGCCGGCCTACGAGACGCGCCAGGACGCGTTTGCCAACGCTGTCATCGAGATTAAGACCGAGCTGGCGCCGTTGGTGCTGCTCGACGAGCTCATGAAGATCGAGGCTGAGCTGGGCCGCGACCGTTCCAAAAAGGCCAAGGCCAACGGCCCGCGCACCATCGACCTGGACCTGCTGTGGATGGACGGCGAGACCCACGGCGGCAAAAAGCTGCGCCTGCCGCATCCGCTCATTGGCGAGCGCGACTTTGTGCTGGTGCCGCTCGAGGACCTGATGCACGACCCGGCGCGGTTCTTCCGCTACAACGGCGTCGAGGTCAAGGAGCCCGAGGACCGCGTGGGTCATATCGTGGGCGAATTGGGGCGTATGTAGATGATCGAGATGAATGCTGTTGCCGCCGGCACCGAGCTCGACGCGGCGCGCGACGCGGGCCGCGAGGGCGTGTCCGCGGGCTGGTGCGCGTGGAGCGCGGGCGATGCATCGCTGACGTTTTCGCTGGTCGTGCGTCCGGATGTGAACATGCATGCCTTCCACGGCCTGCCGTTTGTGGCCGCGATGGGCATGATGGACGCGCTCGTGGGCACGGCTTCGACGCCGGGGTTGGGCCTTGCCGGTAAAGTGGGTATCCA
>CABURG010000246.1 GCA_902493835.1 uncultured Collinsella sp.
GGGATCGTCAAGGGCAAAATGGAACGGTTGGTATGCGATCAACATTCCAAGGGCCGAGCAAATATACCGTCGCCACGTAAGGAGGCTCGATCGAGATGGAACTGCATGAGTATATGGAATCTCGCGGGATAACACGCGACTCCATTACCGCCGAGCAGGAGAGGACTCGCGATCGTATCGAAGCCTATAAGCTTGCTCAGATTCGCAGGTTAAAAGATCTAACACAGGCGTCGGTCGCCCAGTCGATGGGCGTTTCTCAAAAACGTGTATCCGAGCTCGAGCGTGGGGAGTTGGGTTCGATGAGGCTCGACACGCTGAGCAGGTACGCAGAGAGCCTCGGCGGAAAACTGGTTGCAAGCATCGAGTTTCCCGATCGTACCGTTACGCTTGCGCGCTAAAAATCTTCAATTAACCCCCTCACTTTCACCGACTACTAGAGCCGCTCACCAAACCAACATGCGCTCTGGGCAAATAGGTTGAACGTTTCGTGCGAGAATGCCCCACAGTAAACAAACTTGCACCAGAGCGTAAGGGGCTGGCATACACATGCAGACGGTCTATCGGGTATACGAGGGAACGCGCGAGCCGCATCGGCTTGCCGTCGAGCGCACGGCCGAGGTGCTCGGCTGCGGCGGCCTGGCCTTGATTCCGACCGAGACCGTCTACGGTGTCGCCGTGGCAGTCAACGCCTTCTCGGACGCCGTGCCCCAAGATACAAGCGAATTCCCATCGTGGCCGCGCGATCCGCAGGCTGCCGTCAACGGTGCCGCAGTCCCTGCGCTCGGCACCGGCTATCGACGTATCTTCACTCTCAAGCAACGTGAACTCACGCAGACCGTTGCTTGGCTGGTCGGTGGCGTCGAAGCACTCGACCGCTATGGCGTGGATATCCCCGAAGAGGCTCGCGTACTCGCGCGACGATGCTGGCCGGGAGCCCTGACTATCGTGGTCAAGGCGGCCCCTTGCGTGCCGACCTTTATGCGCGCCGCCGACGACACGGTGGCACTTCGCGCTTCGGCCTCGCCCGTGGTGCAAGCGCTCATCCGCGCCTGCGGCAGCCCTCTTGCCTGCACCAGCGCCAACACGCATGGCGCGCCCGCGCCGGCAAGTTTTGTCACGGTGGAGGAGCGCATCCTGGAGGGGGTCGATGTTGCCGTCGACGCCGGCGAGACCCCGTGTCGCGACGCCTCGACCATCGTGTCGTTCCAGCACGGCGGGCTCCAGATCCTGCGCCAAGGCGCACTTCCCGCATCAGAGATCGAACGGGTCCTGTCCGACCCGATGCAATAGAAAGGTGTAAGCGATGTCGTTGAATCTGGGCAGCCTGGGCATGGAAGATGCCTCGTTTAACTTTGGCGGTTCCTACATCATGGCGCTCGACTGCGGCACCACCTCGGTACTTGCGACGATCGTCGACGAGTACGGCTGCATCGTCGCGCAGGCACGTCGTAGCGTCAAAACCAGCTTCCCGCGTCCCGGTTGGATAGAGCAAGACCCCATGGAGGTGCTTGCCAGCCAGATCGGCGTGATGATGGAGGTCCAGTTTAAGAGCGGCATCCATTCTGACCGCATCGCCGCCATCGGTATCTCCAACCAGCGCGAGACCACGGTGGTGTGGGACCGCATAAGCGGCCAACCCATCTATAACGCCATCGTGTGGCAATGCCGTCGCACCGCAC
>CABURG010000247.1 GCA_902493835.1 uncultured Collinsella sp.
AGCAACAGATCGACGAAAACGCCGTTGCCCGCGGTGAGCGTACCGCTAAAGGTTCCGTCGTAGATGCGACCCGCGCCGCACGAGGGACTGCGGTCCTGCAAGATGCACACAGCAATCTCAGAAGGGCCGCCCGCCTGCTCGCACATGTCGAGCGCACGTTGAGCGCCCAGGCGGAATTCCCGGTCAACGGACACGCCCTCGCAGGTACGGACCTCGCCGTTCACGATCTCGGACGGCTTGCGCGGCGTCGGAAGACCGCCAAAAACCTCGGGGCACACCAACAGGACCTCGGTTCCCGTGCGCTCGCAAGCCTCGACCAGCTCGCGAAGGTAGTTGTCGAGCCCGTTATACTTGCAGCTCTCGCCCATCAAACAGGCACTCACCACGATCTTCATACATATCCCTCCCAAGCAAAACGCCCCATTTGAGATAGGCACTCAAATGGGGCGTCGATATTTACTGTCCCGAATGCAACGCTACTGCTGCTTAGGCATCAGCGGATTCTCGCGCGTAAGGAGGTTCATGAACTCCTCGCCCGTGATGGTCTCCTTCTTGTACAGATAACGAGCCAGCTCGTGGAGCTTAAACTTGTTCTCCTTGAGGATCTGCAGGGCGCGATCGTGCGCGTCCTCGATCAGCTTAGCGACAATCGCGTCCACACGCTCGGCCGTACCGGGTGCGCAGGTGAGCGACGTGTCCTGATTGAGATACGCGTTCTGCACGGTACCGAGCGCCATCATGCCAAACTCGTCGGACATACCAAAGCGCGTCACCATGTTGCGGGCGAGCTTGGTGGCCTGCTCGATATCGTTGGCGGCGCCGGTCGTCATCTCGCCAAAGATGAGCTCCTCCGCGGCACGTCCACCGCAGTAGACGGCGAGCTTGTCCAGGACCTCCTGGCGCGTGGTCAGGAAGCGCTCGTCCTCCTCGACCTGCATGGTGTAGCCCAGAGCGCCGCTCGTGCGCGGCACGATGGTGATCTTGGTAACCGGCGCGGAACCCTTTTGGCGGGCAGCGACGATGGCATGACCGATCTCGTGGTAGGAAACGACCTGCTTCTCGTGGTCGGAAAGCACCGTGGACTTACGCTGCTGGCCGGCAATGACGACCTCCACCGACTCCTCGAAGTCGTCCTGGGTCGCGCGCTTGCGGCCTTCGCGAACAGCGCGCAGGGCACCCTCGTTGATGATATTGGCAAGGTCGGCGCCCGAGGCACCGGGCGTGGCGCGGGCAATAGCGGTCAGGTCGATCGGCGGCTGCGTCTTCACGCTCTTGGCATGCAGCTCGAGGATGTTCTTGCGGCCAGTCAGGTCGGGCAGCTCAACGGGAATGCGGCGGTCAAAACGACCGGGGCGCAGCAGGGCGGGATCGAGGCTGTCGGGACGGTTGGTCGCAGCGAGGACGACGATGCCCTTGTGGTTATCGAAGCCGTCCATCTCGGTCAGCAGCTGGTTGAGCGTCTGCTCGCGCTCGTCGTTGCCACTAAAGCCGCCGCCATCGCGCTTCTTGCCGATGGTATCGATCTCATCGATAAAGACGATACACGGGGCCTTTTCCTTGGCCTGCTTAAACAGGTCACGAACCTTGGCGGCACCGCGGCCGACGAACATCTCGACGAACTCAGAACCCGAAATGCTAAAGAACGGCACGCCCGCCTCGCCG
>CABURG010000248.1 GCA_902493835.1 uncultured Collinsella sp.
CAGCCGCGATCGTCGCGTTGACTGGCGCAACTACGACGATACCCGCGAAGAGCGTCGCGGCGGCTATCGTGGTGGTCGTGGCGGCAACCAGGCCGGCTCCCGTGGCGGCCGTGCCGGCGGTCGCGATAACCGTGGCAGCTACGGCAACAGCCGTGGCGGCAAGCGCGGTGGCAGCTCCCGTCGCCCCGGCGACGGCGGCGGCAAGCGCAAGTAACATACGCGTCGCGCGGTAAGGCGAGATGAGTTTGGGCCCCGAGCAGATTATGCCCGGGGCCCTTTTTAGTGCAAAGAGGTCAGAGCAAGGAGTGTCCCCGAGTGCCGGCAGAAAAGGAACGTCCCTAAGTGCCGCCTAAATACCGTTTATCGAAGAAAAAAATACCGTTCATCGGTCATAATGATTGTTCCGGCTTTGGGCTTGTCTACAATACCTCCCGTAAAAAGAAATGCGGAAGGTTACCGAGTCCCTCGGACGTGGGCCTAACCAAAGTCTTTGAACGGGTGTGTCTCTATGGATGCATTCGGTTGATTTTGGTTGGGCTATATTTATGAAGGGACATGCCACCATGGGTTTCTTTTCTCGCCTGATGGGCGGCTCGGACAAGCAGGCGACTGCGACTTCTGAGTTCGAAATCCTCGCTCCCGTTTCCGGCGAGCTTGTTCATCTAGAAAATACCAATGACCCCGCTTTTAGCAGCCGTGCCGTGGGCGATGGCGTTGCCGTGGTTCCCCAAGAGGGAACGGTGTGCGCTCCTGTTTCCGGCACCGTCGCGGCGCTGTTTCCGACTGAGCACGCGCTGGGCATCATGTCCGACGACAGCTCTGCTCAGGTGATGCTGCATATCGGAATCGACACTGTTAAGCTTGAGGGCAAGGGCTTCCATGCGCTTGTTGCCCAGGGTGACCATGTCGACGCGGGCCAGCCCCTCGTCGAGGTTGATTTCGACGTGGTTCGCGCCGCCGGCTTCGATCCCACGGTCTTCGTTATCGTGTGCGAGCGCTCGGAGAACTCGACTCTTCGTGAGCATGCTTCCGGCCCCGTTGCTGTTAAAGAGCCTGTCGTCTGGCTTTCCGAGTATATTCTTGTGGTGGGTACCGTGGTTATCAAGCGAGTTTTTAACAACAACGTCGCAATGGTCACTTTGGACGATGGATCCGAGCTCATCGTCATCGGTCGAGGCCTCTGCTTTGGCCGTCATGCCGGCGATGCCATCGACGAGGCGTCGATCGAAAAGACCTACGCGTTGCAGGAGGGAACTTCTCAGGATTCGCGTACGATTGACCGCTTGGCACATCTTTTGGAGTCCATCCCCACCGTCAACCTCGTGATTGCCGAGGACATTGTTCAGATGCTCCGTCGAGAGCTCAATGTTGATATCAACGACAAGATTCTCATTGCTCTCGCAGACCATATCAGCCTTGCTTTGGAGCGTGAGCGCAAGGGCGTCTCCTGTGAGAACCCGCTTCTGCTCGAGATCCAGCAGTTCTATCGCAAGGAGTATGCACTTGCGGGCCGTGCGCTGCAGATTATCAAGGAGTATATGGGCATCCAGATGAGCGAAGAAGAGCAGGGTTTCATTACGCTGCATATCGTCAACGCCACCATGCCGCAGCGCTCTGACCGCCTGATTGTTTCGGTCCAGCTTGTTCGC
>CABURG010000249.1 GCA_902493835.1 uncultured Collinsella sp.
CCACGGGTCAAGATGCACTAGGCCTGGACGAAGTCCGGGCCCGCGCCTTTAGACGCGAGCCCGGGGCCCGTGGGTTATACCCTAAGAGCAAACCACCCTTTTTAAGGGTGGTTCTGATTCAAGATTGAGAAATGCAATCGCACGCGAGAAAAATTGCGAACGGTCCGCGGCGCGAGTATTACAATGAAGACTCGTAAGATGTGGATAAACAACTTCTACGGGAAGCGCAGGTAACTCAATATGACCAAGCATGTGTTCGTAACCGGTGGCGTGGTTTCGTCCCTGGGCAAGGGTATCACCGCGGCCTCGCTGGGCCGTCTGCTCAAGTCGCGTGGCTACAAAGTAACGATGCAGAAGGCCGACCCGTATCTGAACGTCGACCCCGGTACCATGAGCCCGTTCCAGCATGGTGAGGTCTTCGTTACCGAGGATGGTTACGAGTCCGACCTGGACCTGGGTCATTACGAGCGCTTTATTGATGAGAACCTGACCCGCGATTCCAACTTTACGACCGGTGCCATCTACAAAAGCCTAATCGCCCGCGAGCGTCGCGGCGACTTTTTGGGCGGTACCGTGCAGGTGAT
This sequence comes from uncultured Collinsella sp., assembly GCA_902493835.1. Lineage (GTDB taxonomy): Bacteria > Actinomycetota > Coriobacteriia > Coriobacteriales > Coriobacteriaceae > Collinsella. The sequence continues at coordinate 585 of CABURG010000249.1, forward strand.
TCCCCACGTCACCAATGCCATTAAGGACAAGTTCCGCCGCATCGAGGAGCAGACCGGCTCCGATGTAGTCATCACCGAGCTGGGCGGCACGATTGGCGACATCGAGTCCCAGCCGTTTGTCGAGGCCATCCGTCAGTACCGCAAGGAGGCCGGCCCCGAGAACGTCTGCTACATCCACGTGTCGCTCGTTCCCTATATCGCCGCCGCCCACGAGGTCAAGACCAAGCCCACACAGCATTCCGTCAAGGAGCTCCGCAGCTTTGGCATCCAGCCCGATATTATCGTGCTGCGCTCCGACCACCATATCGATGACGCTATCCGCGGAAAGATCGCAAGCTTCTGCGACGTCGACACCGATTGCGTCTTTACCAACGAGGACTGCGCGAGCATTTACGATGTTCCGCAGCTGCTTGCCGAGCAGGACTTTGACCTGCGCATTTGCGAGCGCCTGGGTCTGGACCCGCGTGAGCGCGACATGAGCGAGTGGAACGAGTTCCTGCGCAAACAGAATCACGCCAACCATCACGCCGACAAGGTGAAGATCGCCGTCGTGGGCAAGTACACGCAGCTGCCCGATGCGTACCTGTCGGTTATCGAGGCCCTGCACCATGCGGGCGTCTTCTACGATCGCCATGTGGACGTCCAGCTGGTCGACGGCGAGAGCCTCGACGAGCAGAATGTCTCCGAGGTTCTGGGCGACGCCTCGGGCATCCTGGTCCCCGGCGGCTTTGGCAAGCGCGCCCTGGAGGGCAAGATCCTCGCGGCCGAGTTTGCCCGTGAGCACAAGATTCCGTATCTGGGCATTTGCCTGGGTATGCAGGTGGCCGTGTGCGAATTTGCGCGCAATGTCGTCGGCCTTGCCGGCGCCAGCTCCTCTGAGTTCGATCCGGATGGCCCGTATAGTGTCATCGATCTGATGAGCTCGCAGGAGGACGTGACCGAGAAGGGCGGCACCATGCGCCTGGGCGCCTATCCGTGCAAGCTCGCCATATGCCTCGCGAGCAAGGGTATCGGCGGCGAGCTTGCACGGATAGGCGCCCAGGCGCATGGTGCC
>CABURG010000250.1 GCA_902493835.1 uncultured Collinsella sp.
CGCCCCTTCGAGGAGATTGTCGACGAGGTGACCGGTCTGGTGCGCCAGGGCGTGCGTGAGATTACGCTGCTGGGCCAAAACGTTAACTCATATGGTCGCGATCTGTTTGGCAAGCCTCGTTTTGCTGATTTGCTGCGCGCGGTGGGCGATACGGGCGTCGAGCGCATCTTCTTTACCTCTTCTCATCCTAAGGATCTGCTGCCCGAGACCATCGACGCTATGGCCGAGACGCCCGCCGTCATGCCGCAGCTTCACTTGGCCGTTCAGTCGGGCTCCACGCGCATCCTCAAAGAGATGAATCGCCGTTATACACGCGAGGACTATCTGGGCCTGGTCGATTGCATTCGCAATCGCATGCCCGATATCGCGCTCTCGACTGACATTATCGTTGGCTTCCCGGGCGAGACTGAAGAAGACTTTGAGCAGACGCTCTCACTTGCCGAGACGGTCCGCTATGCTCAGGCCTATACCTTCATCTATTCCAAGCGCGCCGGTACCCCGGCTGCAGAGATTGACGACCCTACGTCGCATGAGGTTATTCTCGAGCGTTTCAACCGCCTGGTTAAGGTTATCGAGACCACGGCACACGAGTATAACCAGGGTGAGCTTCATACTGTGGTGCCGGCGCTCATTGAGGGAACGAGTAAAAAGAACGACGCGGTCCTGCTGGGCAAGAGTCCCAAGAATCAGACCGTTCATGCGCCTATCCCCGAGGGTTACAGCATCGATCAGCTTGTTGGCAAGATCGTTGATGTTGACGTTGACGTTGCCAAGACCTGGTATTTATCCGGCTCTGTTGTGGGCGAGCCGCGCTAATGGTTTCTCCCGGGACAGGTCTTTCCGCCGTTGCGATCGTCGGTCCGACGGCGGTTGGTAAGAGTGATGTTGCCGACCGTTTGGCAGCTCGTCTTTCGTCCGAAGTGCTGTCGTGCGATGCGATGCAAATCTATCGCGGCATGGACATCGGTACCGCAAAGATGGCGCCCAATGAGTGTACGGCGCCACTGCGTCTCGTCGACATTGTAGAGCCGGGTGTGGCATATTCTGCTGCGCTTTATCAGGCTGACGCTCGCGCGCATGTTGAACGTCTCCTTGGTTCGGGTTGCCTGCCTGTTTTTTGCGGAGGTACAGGGCTGTATCTCAAGGCTGTCCTTGATGAGATGGACTTTCCCTCGGGTGAACTTGAGGATGATCGCCGTGCGGGCTATCAGGAGCTTGCCGAGCGTATTGGCGAGGAAGAACTGCATGCCCTGCTTGCCGAGCGCGATCCAGAATCAGCTGCTGTTATTCATCCCCATAACGTGCGGCGTGTGATTCGTGCGCTCGAAATGCACGATGATGGCGTTTCCTATGCGCAGCAAAAATCGCAGTTTAGTGTTCCGCGCGAGCATTATCATGCCCTATGGTTTGGCCTGACGCGAAATCGCGAGGTGCTCTACGAGCGCATTAACCTGCGCGTTGATCTGATGTTTGAACAGGGTCTTGTCGATGAGGTCCGCGGTCTTATGGACCAGGGGCTGGGAGATGCCCTGACGTCGATGCAGGCAATTGGCTATAAAGAGATCATCGATGCTTTCAATGGCGTGATGAGCATGGATGAGGCTC
>CABURG010000251.1 GCA_902493835.1 uncultured Collinsella sp.
AGGCCCCGCTCGTCCAGAGCAGAAACCGCCAGCGCGACTCCGCCGCCAAGACCCTCGCCCCATGCAAAGATGCGGTCGGGGTCCATGCCATCAAGATTGCGCGCCACCTTCGCCAGCGCGCAACCCCAACGGACGCGCTCGACAAAAGCGGGCGAAGAAATCTCCCGCTGCAGGTCGTCCGCACCAGCAACATCGTCATCCAGCGCGAGGACGGCATACCCCATGGCGGCAAATCTCGTCATGTGATGCCAGCCGCGCACAGGCCGATCGATGTCGTGGAACATCAGGCACAACGGCACGCGCTCAGATACTCGGGCACGACCGACAGGCTCGATCAAACGAGCGTGAATCGCATCGTCACCGCGCTCAAAGGACACCTCCGAGTAACGGGCGCAGGGGTTAACAAAGTCAATCGCCGTAATGGCCAGGCCTTGAATCTTAAGATTCGAAGCGCATGTCTCTAAATCAGAAACATCTGCTTGGACATCACCGCGCCAGTCCCGATATTCTGCGAGCCTTGACGAAACCGTTCCAGGAATTCCCACGAGTCCGGGGACAATCAGCTCGTCAACATTGCTCTCGCACTTAGACATGAGTCTCCCCTCCCTTGCAGAAAAACGGAATGATCAGATCGTCAAAATCCTGAATCTCCTCGTGGCCAAAGCCTTCAAAGAACTCATGACGCTTTTCGCAGGTCAGATTGTTATAGACCGCAAACTGCGTCGCTGGCGGACAGACGATATCGGCTGTGCCGGTGCCAAACAGCACGGGGCATTTGACCATAGGGGCAAAGTTCTTGGAATCGAAGTACGCCAGCTTGGCATAGGCTTCGTCAATACGAGTCGAGTCCTCGTCAAACCAGCGAGACCAATAGCGCAGGCCCTCGTAGGCAATGTCGTCGGCATCCAAATCCCAGACCAGGCGGAAATCTGACAGGAAGGGATAGAGGATGGCGGCGCGATTGATAAGCTCGCTGTTAAGTGCACAGGTCGCAATGCCCAAACCGCCGCCCTGCGACGCGCCGTTCACAAACACACGGGCAAGATCGATGCCCTCGAGCTCGCGAACGATACGGCACAGGATGCGAATATCTTGGTGCAAGCGGACATAGTAGAGGTTGGCCGGGTCGCCGTCGATACCGGCGACGATATGCCCGGCAACCGTTGTGCCCTCAAATCCACCAATGTCCTCGGAGGGACCTCCTTGGCCGGGGCAGTCGAGGGCGATGAGTGCCATGCCCATGCCCGCAAACGACGCCTGCTCAAACCAGCTGCGGCTTGCACCCGGATACCCATGGAACTGAAGTACCAATGGCACGGGCTCGTCCGAGACGGGTTTAAGGTACTTGGCATGCAGGCGAGCGCCACACATACCGGTATACCAGAGGTCGAAAAGCTGGCAGGTCGCGGCATCGGTGACCGATGCCGTCTCGATCGCGTAGTCAAGCCCGACGGCGTCGGCCTCGGCCATGCGATCCTTCCAAAAGAGATCGAAATCTGATGGACGGGGCATGGCGCCTCGATATTCACCAAATTGATGTTGTAGCTCCTGAGCACTTGGCATGGCTC
>CABURG010000252.1 GCA_902493835.1 uncultured Collinsella sp.
AGGCGACGTCATCGGCACGAGCACCCAGCAGCGTACGACCCACCTCGGCGCCCCAAGCGTGCGCAAGGCCCTCGGCACTGATTGCGCCATTCAGCTCAATCTGACGCTCAACGGCAGCGCGGGCGTCCTCAATGTCACCGTCCTCGATAAAGTCGATGATGGTCTCAATCGACATGGGCGTATCGGCGTTATCTGCCGCCCGCTCGGCCACGACGCGCTCGGCGCAGGCGGCACACTCCCCCGCCGACTTGCCGCACACCGGAATACCGTCGAGGGTATGGCACGTGACATTGGTGTGGTGGTCGGTAATCTCGACGACCGCGGTATGGCCCCCGGCCGTCGCAGTCACCTTGATGTAGAGGTTGGGCACACCCTCGACAAGCGACACATCGCAGTAGCCGGCGTCGGCGAGGAGCTCGGTCACGCGAGCACGATCTTCGTCGTCAACGCTCTCGAGCACCTCGAGAGCGCTCTTAGCGTCGCCGCCCACGGCACCCAGCACGGCCGCGGCTTCAATACCGTGCATACCGCCCGAGTTGGGCACGGTCACGCTCTTAACGTTCTTGATGATGTTGCCCGAGCATGCAACATCCATATGATCGGGTTCGCAACCGAGCGTCTGACTCGCCAGCGCCGCTGCATAGGCAACGGCAATGGGCTCGGTGCAGCCGAGTGCACAGACAAGCTCGCGGTTCAAAACATCGCAAAACGCGGCATCACGGATGGAATCGGTAGGCATAGGTATCTCCTGCTTGCATAACGGGCTAGGCTCTCAAAAAATGTTAGCTCCTTTATTTGATAACAATGCATCAAAAACCGCAACCATGGTTCCGGCGGACGGCGCTCAAGCGCAAACTGACAGCATTCATTCATGAGAAGCCGGTCTTGTTGCATGCTAAAGCGTTTGACCAAAAAACGCCCGAGCGTTTACGCAAAAGTCGCGCTATCATGCAGTCGAACGCGGTAAACACCTTTAGCATTTGCGCCGCACAGACCAGAGAGGAACCATCCATGAAGATCGGTATCGGTAACGACCACGCCGCCGTCGAGCTCAAGAACATCATCTCCGAGCACCTGAAGGAGCGCGGCTACGAGGTCGTGAACTTTGGCACCGACACCTCCGAGAGCTTTGATTACCCCATCGCCGGCTACAAGGTGGGTAAGGCCGTTGCCAACGGCGACGTCGACCTGGGCATCCTCATCTGCGGCACCGGCGTCGGGATTAGTCTGGCTGCCAACAAGGTCGAGGGCGTACGCGCCGTCGTGTGCTCCGAGCCCTTCAGCGCCAAGCTCTCCCGCATGCATAACAATACCAATGTGCTCGCCTTTGGCGCCCGCGTCGTGGGCTCCGAGCTCGCCAAGATGATCGTCGACGAGTGGCTCGACGCCGAGTTTGAGGGCGGTCGTCACGAGCGTCGCGTTAACCTCCTCAACGAGATCGATCACACGCGCGCCCTTAAGATCGTCGACGAAGCCTAAACTATTCAGTGCCACAAGCTAACAGCAGGGGCCCGCTCGGAACACATGTCCGAGCGGGCCCCTGCATAGA